>CAYGLH010000091.1:0-8936 GCA_964350535.1 uncultured Ilumatobacteraceae bacterium | reverse complement strand
CCCGAACGTCACGCACTGGCAGCACCCGGACTGGTTCGCCTACTTCCCTGCCAACACGTCGTACGCGTCGATCCTCGGCGAGCTGGCGTCGGCCGGCCTCGGCGTCCAAGGCATGAGTTGGGTGACGTCGCCCGCGTGCACCGAGCTCGAGACACTGATGCTCGACTGGATGCGCGAGCTGCTCGCGCTCCCGCCCGGCTTCGCGTCGACCGATCCGACCGGCGGGGGCGTGATCCAGGGATCGGCGAGCGAGGCGGTGCTCGTGGCCATCCTCGCCGCCCGCTGGAAGGCGACGGGCGGCGCCGTCAACGTCGACGGCGACACGAGTCGGCTCGTCGCCTACGCCACGAGCCAGGCGCACTCCAGCATCGAGAAGGGCCTCCGCATCGCCGGCATCGGCACCGACCGGATGCGTGTCGTGCCGCACGACGACTCGTTGGCGATGCAGCCGGAGGCATTGGCGGCGATGATCGCCGCCGACCGTGACGCCGGCCTGATCCCCTTCTTCGTGTGCGCCACCCACGGCACCACGTCCACCCTGGCCTTCGACCCGACGCCGGAGCTCGCCACGATCTGCCGACGGGAACGACTGTGGCTCCACGCCGACGGGGCGATGGCGGGGATCGCGGCGCTCGTCCCCGAGCACCGGTGGGTGAACATCGGGCTCGACGGCGTGGACTCGTACTGCACCAATCCGCACAAGTGGATGGGGATCAACTTCGACTGCACGCTGTTCTGGACCGTCGACCGCGCCGCGCTGCTCGGGGCGCTGAGCATCCTGCCCGAGTACCTCCGCTCGGCGGCGCTGGAGCGCGGTGCGGCGATCGACTACCGCGACTGGCAGGTGCCGCTCGGCCGCCGCTTCCGCGCCCTCAAGCTGTGGTTCGCCATCCGCTGTGACGGCGTCGAGTCGTTCCGCACGATGATCAACCGCCATGTCCGCCTCGCCCAGGAGTTGGCGGTGCGAATCGCCGACGACGACCGCTTCGAGATCGTCGCTCCGCATCCGCTGAACCTGCTGTGCATCCGGGTCCGCGGCACCGACCCGGCCGACGGCGATCGACGCACCGACGCCCTGATCGACGCCGCCAACGCCACCGGCCAGGCGCAGTTCACCCGCACGGTCGTCGACGGGCGGACGGTGCTGCGGATCTCGATCGGTGCCCGCACCACCCGGCGCGAGCACGTCGAGCGGGCATGGCAGCTGCTCACCGGCCTCGTCTGACGGGTCTCGTCTGACCTGTCTCGGCCGACGGTCCTCGTCTGACCGGTCTCGGCCGATCGGCTCAGCCGGTTGCCGGCACCCAGAAGCCCTGGTGGGGCACGGCCGCCTCGTCGGCGAGCAGCGGCCCGACCACCTCGGTGGGCCGCTGACCGGCGGCGAACACGGTGCGGCAGGCCAGCGCCAACGTCGGGTTCTCGGGATCGTCGCCGGTGAGCTCGCGCAGGTCGTCCTCACCGAACGCGTAGACGACGCGCCCGACACCGACCCAGTACACCGACGCCGCGCACATCGCGCACGGCTCGGTGCTGGTGTACATCGTCGACCCTGCCAATACGTCGAACGAGAAGCGCGACGATGCCTCGCTCATCAGGTTGCGCTCCGCGTGGCCGGTGCGGTCCCCCGTCGTTCCCACCGTGTTCAGGCCCTCGAGGAGCACGGTGCCCTCGCCGTCGACGAGCAGCGCGCCGAACGGATGGTCGCCGCGGTCGCGCGCCTGGCTGGCGAGGGCGATCGCCCGACGGAGGAACTCGAGGTCGCGGCGCTCGTCCATCGGCGTGACCGTAGTGGGCGCCGACCGACGACGCGCCCGGATTCACGGCCCGGCGCGGCGCGACCCGGTGAGCGACCAGATCGCCGAACCGATCGTCAACAGGGCGAGACCACCGAGGACGGCGACGAGGGGCAGGGTGACGGCCAGCACCACACAGAGGACGACGCCGAGCGCGGCGAGCCACCGCGGCCAGCGACGTTCCCGCCGCGTCAACGTCCACGCCGACGCGTTGGCCAGGGCGTAGTACGTGAGCACGGCGAACGAGCTGAAACCGATCGCTTCGCGCAGATCGGCGACGGCGACCACCGCACAGACGATCACCGCGGCCGTCACCTCCGCCCGGTGGGGCGTGCGGAACCTGGGGTGCACCGCGTCGAGGAAGCCGGGCAGCTCTCGACGGCGGGCCATCGACAGCGCGGTGCGGCTGATCCCGGCCAGCAACGACAGCAGCACGCCGGCAGCGGCGACCGTGGCGCCGATCCGGACGACGGGCGTCGCCCAATCCCACGACCCGGCGTCGACCGCGGCCGCCAGCGGCGCCGACGATCCCGCCATCACGGCCGGGCCGACGGCCAGGAGCGCGGCGCCGAGGACCACGACGTAGACGACGATCGTGATGCCGAGCGCCAGGGGGATCGCCCGCGGGATCGTCACCTCCGGGTCGCGCACCTCCTCTCCGAGGGTGGCGAGCCGGGCGTACCCGGCGAAGGCGAAGAACAGCAGCCCGGCCGAGCGCAGCACACCCCAGACACCGTCGGGCAGGTCGCCGGTGACGTTGTCCGCAGCGGCCGCGCCGCCGAGGAACACCGCGCCGACGATCACCGCCAGCGCGGCGAGCACGACGGTGACGATCACCCGGGTCAGCAGCGCCGTCTTCCGGACGCCCATGTAGTTGACCGCGGTCAGCGCCACGACGGCGCCGATGCCGAGCGGACGGGCCAGGTCGGGGGCGGCGTACGCCCCGAACGTCAGCGCCATCGCCGACAGGCTCGCCGTCTTCCCGACGACGAAGCTCCACCCGGCGAGGAAGCCCCAGTAGCCGCCGAGGCGCCGACGGGCGTAGACGTAGGTCCCGCCGGCCTCGGGGTACAGCGCCGCGAGTTGGGCCGACGACGTGGCGTTGGCATAGGCCACGACGGCGGCGATCGCCAGCCCGACGAGCATCCACGAACCCGCCGCCTCGGCGGCCGGTCCCGGCGCGGCGAAGATGCCCGCTCCGATCATCGCGCCGAGACCGATCACGACGGCGTCGGTGAGGGTCAGCCGGCGAGCCAGCTGGTCATGATCCGTGGTCATCGACCGACATGGCTATCGCTGGCAACGGCCGTTCCAGCACGCATCCGGTGCCGTGCCCTGCGATGTGACCCGAGTGGTCGCCGATCGTTCACACGGTGGAAACAGGCGACACTTAACGTCCCCCGGAATGTCACCGCGGGGCTACGTGCAGTTCACAGCCGCCCGCGTCGCCATCGCCGTCGGAACCTTCGTCGCCGCGCTGGCCGTCGGGGCCGTGATCCTGCTCCTGCTCGACGTGAGCCCCGCCGAGGGCTACGAAGCGATGTTCGACGGCGCGTTCGGCTCGACCGAGGCGTTCACCGACACGCTGCTGAAGGCGACGCCGCTCATGCTCGTCGGCGCCGGCATCTGCGTCGCCTTCCGCGCCAAGGTGATCAACATCGGCGGCGAGGGACAGCTGATCGCCGGCGCCCTCACCTCGACCGCCCTCGGACTGTGGCTCGGAGACCTCCCTCGTCCCGTGCTCCTGCCCCTCCTCCTGCTCGCCGGGCTGGCCGGGGGCGCCGTCATGGGCGGCATCCCCGGCTACCTGAAGGCGCGGTTCCAGGTCAACGAGATCCTGTCCACGATCATGTTCAACATCATCGCCGTCCAGGTGATGAACTACCTGTTGCGCGGCCCCATGATCGATCCCGTCGAGGTCGAGCGCGGCACCAACGTGCCCCAGACCGAACGGCTCAGCGGCAACACCGACCTGCCGACGATCGTGCCCGACACGCGCATCCACCTCGGCCTGCTCGTGGCGGTCGCGATCGCCGTCGGCGCGTGGTTCCTGCTCTGGCACACCCCGCTCGGCTTCCGCATCCGGGCGGTCGGGCAGAGCCGTGACGCCGCACGGTACGCGGGCATGCCCGTCGAGCGCTCGATCGTGCTGGCGATGTCGATCAGCGGCGCCCTCGGCGGGCTCGCCGGCACGATGCTCGTCCTCGGCTCGGCATCGCACCGCATGGTCACCGACGGATCTGCCGCCGGGTTCACCGGCAATGCCGGGTTCAACGGCATCGTCGTCGCGCTGTTCGGTGGCCTGCACCCCCTGCTGACGATCCTGTCGTCGGTGCTGTTCGGGGCGTTGCTCGTCGGCGCCAACGCGATGCAGCGCGCCGTGCAGGTGCCGAGCTCGCTGATCATCACGCTCAACGGCGTGATCGTGCTCTTCATGGTGTCGAGCGAGCGGATCCGAGCCTGGGTGTCCACCCGCTTCACCGCAATCGACCGGTCCCCCGGCGACACGAACCCCGACGACCCACTGCCGCCGGCGGTCGAGGAGATCGAAGCGGAGGCCGACGCCGCGGCCGGAGCGGGGGCGGCGTCCTGATGGAGGACTTCTTCACCGGCACCGTGCTGCTCGCCACGTTCGCCTCGGGCATCCGGCTGGCCATCCCCTACCTGCTCGGCGCCCTCGGCGAGACGATCGGCCAACGGTCCGGCGTCCTCAACCTCGGCGTCGACGGCATCATGCTGCTCGCCGCGTTCTGGGCGTACTGGGTCGTGCTCGAGACCGGCTCCCCGTGGCTCGGGATCCTGATGGGGGCCGGGGTCGGCCTGGTGATGGGCGCCGTCGCAGCAGTGGTCAACGTCGTGCTGCGCGCCGAGCAGGGCATCAGCGGCATCGGGCTGTACCTGCTCGGACTCGGCCTCAGCGACCTGCTCTTCCAACAGATGGTGGGGACCCCGCTCCCGATCAGCGGCTTCGACGACGTGCCGTTCGGGCCGCTCGCCGACATCCCCGTCGTCGGCGAGCTGCTCTTCCAGCACAGCCCCGCGGTCTACCTCGCGTTCGCCGCGGTGCCCGTGGTGTGGTTCGTGCTCAACCGGATGCACGTCGGGACGCGGATCACCGCCGCCGGCGAGAACCCGGCGGCGGTCGACAGCCTCGGCCTCGACGTCACGAGGATCCGGATCGGTGCCGTCACCGTCGGCGGCGGGTTCGCCGGCGTCGCGGGCGCTGCGCTGACGATCGAGCTCGGCATCTTCCAACAGAACCTGACGAACGGCATCGGGTTCATCGCCGTCGCCCTCGTCTACTTCGGTGCCTGGCGGCCGGTCGGCGTGATGCTCGGAGCGCTGCTCTACGGGCTCGTCGCGGCCACCGTGCTGCAGTGGAAGACGCTCGGCATCATCCCGCGCGAGGTCGCCGACCTGGCGGCGATGGCCCCCGCCGCACTCACCGTGATCGCCCTCGTCTTCGTCGCCCGCAACTCGCGCGCTCCATCCTCGCTCACCGTGCCCTTCGTCCGCGGCGGCTGACATCGGTGTGCCACACGTCCCTCCCCCACCCACAGCGTTGAACAGCAAGGAGAGAACCAGATGATCACCCACCACTCGACCTCCCGGCCGCTGCGCCGCGTGCTCGGCGCGGCGGCCGGCCTGTCGTTGCTGGCTGCGGCCTGCGGCGGCGACGATGACGACGACGCGTCGGCGTCGGACGACACCACCGCCGAGGAGACCGCCGACACGACCGCGGACAGCGACGACACTGTTGCCGAGGAGACCGCCGAGGAAACCGCCGACACGACCGCGGACAGCAGCGCCTCGGGTGACGGCGACGACGCCGGTTCCGACGAGGTCTTCCGTGTCGCCGTCGTCGCGCCCTCGACCGCCAACGATCTGTCGTGGACGCAGGCGCTGAGCGACGGCCTCCTGGCGCTCGAGGAGTCGCAGAACCTCGAGATCGCGTTCAGCGAGAGCCTGTTCGTCGTCGAGGACGCCGGCGTCGCGATGCGCGACTACGCGGAGGAGGGCTACGACCTGATCATCGCGCACGGCACCCAGTACGCCGGCTCGATCCAGGAGCTCGCCCCCGAGTTCCCCGACCAGTCGTTCGCCTACGGCACCGCCACCGACACCTTCGACATGCCGAACGTGTACGCCTACACCGCAGCGGCCGAGGAGGGCGGGTACGTCAACGGTGTCATGGCTGCGGCGATCGCCGACGGTGGACCGATCGGCGTGGTCGGACCGCTCGAGGCGGGCGACGCCAAGCTGTACGTCGACGGGTTCCTCCAGGGCGCCGAGGAAGGCGGCGCCACCGATGTCACCGCCACCTACACCGGGTCGTTCAGCGATGTCGCCCTCGCCTCCGAGGCGGCGGAGACCTTCGTCGCCAACGGTGCGGAGGTGTTGACCGGGACGTCGCAGAGCGTCGTCGGCGCCGTCGGCGTCGCGGCCGAGAACGACATCCCCTTCTTCGCGACACAGTCCGACGGCACCCAGATGGCCCCCGAACTGATCGTCGCCTCGCACGTCTACAAGTTCGACGTGATCTTCGACGAGATGATCTCGGCGATCAAGGACGGCACGCTCGGCGGCGAGAGCAAGGAGCTCAGCTACGCCAACGGCGGCTTCGTCCTGGTGTTCAACGACGGCTACCCGCTCGACGCGGAGGTCGTCACGCTCGGTGAGGACACCGTGGCGGCGATCATCGCCGGCGACATCGACCCCGAAGTGGCCACGGGCTGACGAGGGCGGACATGCGTCGGCTCCTCTCGATGCGCGGGATCACCAAGCGGTTCCCGGGCGTGCTCGCCAATGACGACGTCGACCTCGACGTCGCCGGCGGCGAGATCGTCGCGCTGCTCGGCGAGAACGGGGCCGGCAAGTCCACCCTCATGAAGGTGCTCTACGGGCTGCAGCGGCCCGACGCGGGCACGATCGAGATCGACGGCGCGCCGGTGGAGCTCCGCTCCCCGGCCGCCGCGATCTCGCACCGGATCGGCATGATCCACCAGCACTTCATGCTGGTCGACACGCTGACCGTCGCCGAGAACGTCACGCTCGGGAGCACCCACCGCCGACGCTTCCGCACCGATCGCGCCGGGGACGAGCAACTCGTCGCCGGACTGGCCGAGCGCTACGACCTCGACATACACCCGTCCGCCAAGGTGTGGCAGCTGTCGGTCGGTGAACGGCAGCGCGTCGAGATCCTGAAGGCGCTCTACCGCGACGCCCGACTCCTGGTGCTCGACGAGCCGACCGCGGTGCTCACCCCCCAAGAGGTCGACAAGCTCTTCGTCACGCTGCGCCGGATGGCCGCGGACGGACGCGGCCTGATCTTCATCTCGCACAAGCTGCACGAGGTGATCGCCCTGGCCCATCGGGTCACCGTGATGCGCGACGGTCGGGTCGTGGGCGCAGCGCCGATCGAGGACGTGACGCGCCCGGCCCTGGCGGAGATGATGGTCGGCCGGGCCCTGGCCGACCCGCCGGCGCGGGGCGCACCCCCGGACCCCGAGGTCCGACTCGAGGTGCGCAACCTGACGGCGATGGGCGACCGGGGCCAGGTGGCGGTACGCGATGTCGATCTGTCCATCCGCTCCGGCGAGATCCTCGGACTGGCAGGCGTGTCGGGCAATGGACAGCGCGAGCTGGCCGAGGTCATCGCCGGGCTCCGACCGGCCGAGGCGGGCACGGTCGAGATCGACGGCGCGGCGGTGCTCGGACGGTCGCCGGCCGAATGTCGGGCAGCCGGGTTGGGCTACGTCCCGGAGGAGCGGATGCGCGACGGCGCGATCGGCTCGTTCACGATCGCCGAGAACCTGGTGCTGATCGACCACGACAAGTCACCGTTCTCCACGAGCGGCGTGCTGCGCAGCAGGGCGATCGACCGGCACAGCGAGGAGCTGATCGAGCGCTTCGCGATCAAGACACCGAGCTCGACCACATCGATCGGGTCGCTGTCGGGCGGCAACATCCAGAAGGTGATCATGGCCCGGGAGCTGGCCGCGCACCCCAAGGTGCTCATCGCCGCGCAGCCGACGCGCGGCGTCGACGTCGGCGCCGCCGAGCAGATCCACGCCGAGCTGGTGGCGCAGCGCTCGACCGGCACCGCCACCCTGCTCGTGTCCGAGGACCTCGACGAGATCCTCGCCCTCGCCGATCGCATCGCCGCCCTCTGCGACGGCGAGCTCACCGGCATCGTCGACCCCGCCGACGCCACCCCCGAGATGCTCGGCCTGCTGATGGCCGGCGTCACCGGTTGAACCAGCTGCGGCGACCGCCGGGCCGGGCGCCGCAGCGACCCTCCTGCTCAGTCGTCGACCACTGGCCATCGGGCGTCGGCATCGAGATAATCATCGAGCAGGGGGAGGAACGCCGGCAAGGACGCCGCGTCGAAGTCCACGGCGTACGGGTCCCACGACACGCCCGCCTCGTCGAGGACGTCGGGATGCTCCGCCCGCAGCCACCCCCCGAACCCGACGAGGAACGGGTCGAGCGCGAAGTAGGCGTCCTCGACCGCTGATCCGGTGCGGTACAGCACCCCGTCGGCGCCGACCATCCACGTGGTCGACTCGTCGAGCTCGATCCCGCTCGCCCGTGTGAGCGCGCTCTCCAGCGTGGCGATGCAGTCGACCCGGTGGCCGACCACCGGCGCGGGCACCCCGTCCGCCCAGGGTGGCCAGAACTCGCCGAACTCCCGGTAGTCGCACAGCACGTCGCGGTACCGTCCGCCGGCGGCGATCGCGAACTCCGCGACCTCCGCGAGCTCCGCGTCGAGTCCGTCGTGCGCGCCGACCGCCCCCACCCAGGCTGCGACGTCGCCACGGTTGAACGCCGCGTAGGCGTCCTCCACGATCTCCCGCGCTCGCGAGGCGTCGATCGCGGCCGTCGTTGTCGGGGCCTGTGCACGGTCACCGTCATCGAGCACTCGCGACGCCAGCACGGCGGAGGCCAGCAACGCCACCAGCGCAGCGGCGACACCGACCACCCGCCACGGCCGTCCCGCGCGTCGGGGGCCGGGTTCCGGCGCGACGAAGACGGCGCCCAGCAACGCACCTTCGTCCGGCGCTGACGGGCCGGCGACGAGGTACATCGCCCGGTCGGTCTGCGCCTCGGGCAGCTCCTCGCCCTGGGCCCGAGCGACGAAGC
>CAYGLH010000090.1:5573-10857 GCA_964350535.1 uncultured Ilumatobacteraceae bacterium | reverse complement strand
GCCGACTTCCACGCCATCGTTCCAGCCGGTACGGGTCTCCTCGCTGGAGAATCGGCCGGCACCATCTGGCGCTTCGATGGCGAGGGCGATGGAGAGCCGGTGGGTTCAATCCCGTTCGACATCAATGATCTCGCCGTGTCGCCCGACGACGCCGCGATCGTGGTCGCGACCTCCTACGACGGCGAGATTGCCGTCAGCGAGGATGCGGCACAAACCTGGGAGATCGAGCAGGACGCGCCACCAATCACCGAGATCGAATGGGTCGACGACGGCATCGTAGGCGCCACCGCCGACGGCGCACTGTGGCAAGCGTCTAGCCCGATGGGTCCGTTCGACCGAGCTGGGGCCGTACCGGCAGAGGTCGAGACGCTCCTCGTCAGCAATGACGGAATCTGGGCGGCGACGCACGGCGGCCAGATCTACCGGCGGGAGGGAGACGACGGATGGACACCGCTGGTCAGCGTCGAGGACTAATGGGCCGGCAGCACGGTTCGACGGTGCTAGACAGTTGACGCCTCCAACGAGCGATGACTGACAGGTCCCAGCAGGGACCCCGGCTTGCCGCGGGGCCGTGGTGGCTCCTCTACAGCGGCCCGATCCGGCCCACCGAGCCACACGCGCACGGCGCCGCCAAGCTCGTCGTGCACAGCGGTGGACACTGCGTCGCGGTCGGTGGCACAGCCAGTCCCGGTCCGATCGTGGTCATCCCACCAGACGTCCTCCACTGTGTCACCGATCATCGCGACCACGTCTTGGTCGTGCACGTGTCGCCGGAGTCGTACGCGGGTGGACAGCTTGCAAGAGACGCGGTCGACACTGGTGATTCGCTGGACAGAGCCGATCCGGTCGCCCACATCGTTGGCGACCTGCGCATGTCGAATTGGTCGCAAGCGGACGAAGTGATCCGCCGCGTCTTGGAACATCTCGACGGCATCGACGATTGGCATCATCGTCCGTGGCGGCGCCATCGGGCGATCGACGAAGGACTGCTGGGCCTGCCCGACGACATCGCCGTCGACGACATCGACCTTGCACGGCTCGCCGACCAGATCGGTCTTCCCGCAGCGCGGATCTCCGACACCTTGACAGGAGACCTCGGCGGCTCACTCAGCGGCTACGTTCGCTGGCTCCGCCTCATCACGGCAATCGAATCGCTGGCGCATGGGACCGACCTGCGATCGGCTGCCGAGGCGGCGCACTACCCCACAGCCGATGCCCTGACGCGGGCGGCGACGACGATGTTCGGGCTCGAGCCGACACGACTTGTTCAGCTCGGCACCTGGCTCGCCGCACCGTAGACACGGACCCGGACCCGGCCGCCGCGCTGGGCGATCCAATCAGGTGGGTGGGCGGTCCGAACGCCGACGAAGCTCGGCAACCTCTGATCGGAGGCGCTCGATCTCGGTCCGATCCGACACTTCCGTAGCCTGCGACGACTTCGATCCCTGCATGCCGCGCATCATGAGCAACATCGACAGGGGGCAGACAGCGACGATGAGCAACGGAGCGAGGGCTGACACCTGGGCCGGCGCGAACAACACCAACCCGGCCGCGAACGCCACCGCGCCAGCGACAACCTTCCAGTTCAGGCACATTCCGACCTACTTCCCTCGGATCATGTTGACGTTGTCTTCAGCTCCGACGTTGGTAAGAACCGGCGGTCCGGTCGTTCCTGTACCCGCGGCGCGGGCCGAGTCATCCCGGCGCGCACGTCGGCGCCGAATCCGCGACCAGGCGAGCAGACCGACCGTGGTCGACGCGGCAAGCAGGAGGAGCGGAGTGGCCCCGATCCGTAGGATCTCGTCGACGAACCGCAGGCGCACGTTCTCGATCCGGTCGACGACTGGATCGTCGCCCAGCCGACCGTCGTACACGGCAAGTTCCCAGCGCCCGTACCACATGGCGTAGACCCCGGCAACGATCATCAATGCGCCACCCACTCGTGGCGCGAAGCGCGCGAAGTTCCGAAGGTTCGTCGCGATCGACGTGTGTGCTGCGGCAGCGCCGAGGCTCAGGAGCAGCACGATCAATCCCATCCCGAGCGCATATGCGACGTACGTGGCTGCGGCAGTCAGAGCGGTCCCACGCAGAGCCGCACCGGTGACGGCGAGGAACGGGCCGATCGTGCACGACAACGAGGCGACCGCGAATGTGACCCCGTAGCCGACCATCATGAGGAAGCCGCTGCGCCCGGTGGTCAGATCGGGTATCGCCATCGGCACCTTCGGCCGCCAGCCGGCGACGGCCGCGCGCCCCAGCACGACGAGCAGACCGCCGATCGCGATGGTGACCCACGGCAACTGTTGCTGGGTTGCGTTCGCGATGCGGTCGATGATCAACCCGACGGAGGCGAACACCGCCACGAAGCCGATCGCGACAGCGACCGAGACGCCCGCCGCGCGCGCAAGGCGGCGTTCGGTCGAGACGTCGATCTCATCGCCGGCGACGAACGCCCCGAGGTACACGGGCAGCAACGAGAACCCGCACGGGTTGAACGTTGCCACCATGCCCGCGGTGAACGCGAGTGCGAGCGTCGAACTGTTCACGTTGCTGGCCTCACGGCATGCGCGCCGCACCACGAGCGGTCGTAGATGGACTGTCGGCCGACGACCACCTCTTCGAAGACCTCGACCACGCTTGCCGGAGAGTCGAACGAGCTCATGGGACGACGTACTCGCCTTGCACGTTCACGGTCACGTTGATCTCCGGTATCCGCCAGGTCTCCTCGGTTGCATCGAGCAGGCCGAGCCAGTCGAGGAGCTGTTCCTGGTTGGCGACGCTGAGGCGGGCGCAACCCTTGCTCGCCGGCTCCGGCGGCACGTTGGTGGCGCCGTGAATGGCTTGGCCGAGATCGAAGTACAGAGGTTTGTAGAGGTTGCCGTTGAGCGGGTTGTCGACGCCGACGGGGTACTCGCTGCTGTCGTGCCATCCGCCGTTGTCGATGGCCGGGTTGTAGCGGAAGACTTCTGCACGATCCTGCAGGCGCGTCTCGAAGCCGTCGGTGCCCGTCGAGGTCGGGAATGCGAAGATGACGTCATCTCCGGCGCCGGCGAACATCCACTGGCACGTTCGGTCGATGAGCACCCACCGTTCGGACTCCGTCGCGGTCGACATCGGCGTCGGCAGACCCTCAGCAGCGAGAAGCCTGGCATGCTCGCCTGAGCCGAACTGCACGTCGGCGATCGACGCATCGAGCCCCAGCGCGACCCGGGCGGCGCAGAGGCGCTGCCTGGTGAGCGGCCCCGAGATGCCGTCGACTGCCAACGACGTCGTGGCAAGCGGAGTGAAGAGGTCATTGAGCTTTTCTTGCAGCCGCCGAACCTCGTCGGCGACCGCTGCCAGCACCACGGCGTCGTCGTGGTGGACACGGGCCTCGCCCGTGATGTCGTCGATGCCGTTGTCGAGGCACACATCGACGGGTTCATCGACCGCGACCGCGGTGCGGAATCCATTTTCGATCCACAGACCTGTCGTCGAGATCGAGCTCGCCTCGGCAACTCCCTCGAGCCCGCGCTCGCCGGCCACCCGGACGCAGGTCGCGTCGTACACGTTCGCAAGCGGGTTCGGCTGCGTCGTGGTGGTGGTGGTGGTCGTGGTGGTCGTCGTCGACGATGTCACAGCGGTCGTCGTCGTGGTCGCGGCCATGGTCGAGGTGGGCTCGGACGGTGGGCTGGACGTCGTCGTCTCGGAGCTCGTCGGTGTATCCGACGAAGCGCTCGTCGTCACGGACTCGTCGAGGGCGAGCGTGGATCGCACGGTGGTCTCCCCACCGGACTCGACCGCGGTACCGCTCTCCGCCGTGCTGGCGCACCCGGCCGCGATGACGGCCAGCACAGCAACGGCGGCCGTGCGAAAGCATCGCAACGGCGAGCTATCTGCAACGGTCAACCGTGACGGGGCGCGAGTCGGTTCTTGAGGCATCGAAGAAGGGTCGACAGTCGTGTCGAGACTGGATCAGCTACAGAGTGTAGTAGTAGGCGGGCACCCCGCGTCGGCGACCGGACGGCGAGAGTCGACCGCTGTAGCCTACGACGCTATGTCGTACATGACCCCTCGCCGGTCGCTCGCGGTGCTCATGGCCTCGGTCTCATTGGGCGCAGCCGCATGTGGCGGTGACGACGCCGACCAGGCCAGCGCGGACACGACCGTCGTCGACTCGCCGAGCCAACTCCTCGACGTCGACGACTTCGTCGACTTCGTCGACTCCGAGCCCTCCGCGGTACTTGTGAACGTACACATCCCCTACGAGGGACACCTCGACGGTACGGACGCCTTCGTTCCCTTTGACGAGATCGGCACATGGCAAGACTTGCCGGCCGATCTCAACGCTCCGATCGCGCTGTACTGCCGTTCGGGCAACATGTCGGCCCAAGCAGCTGACACCCTCGTCGATCTCGGCTACACGAACGTCGTTGACCTCGACGGCGGCATGAACGCGTGGACGGCGGCCGGCAGCCAACTGCAGACAACCCGCTGACGACCAACCATCGATCGCGAGGCCGGACGGACGGCTCGGCGTTCCCGTCGGGTGGGTCCCGTCTCGTGGTGTAGGAGGGGCCAGCATCCTCGGGGTACTAAGCGCCATCGTGCGATTCTCAGAAGGACCAAGCACCTGAGAAGGAGTTCGCACGATGGCGGTGACCTAGTACCGCTGGGCGGGGTAGAACGTGCCAACGATCAGGCCCGCATCCACTGCGCCGCGACACAGGTGGGAGTCGGGCGCGGGATCCGACGGCCACCGGGCAAGCTGACTCACCGTCATAGAGGATCTGAGGTCCCACGACATGTCTCACCGAGTTCTCCACCAGTCTCGCCAACCACTCCATCAGCCGCACGGACGGTCGTGCAGCGGTGGAGTGGTGGGTGCGTTCCCGGATTCGACCCTCCAAGGCGCCTCCAGCCACGCATCGAAGCTCCTGATCCTGATGGTGGTGGCCCTGTCGACGTTCGTGACGACGATGATCGTCCAGCCCGCCTCCGCATCAACGACCGACGCGGCGCAGACCATGCCGAACGCCTATGCGATGTCCGTGTCGGGGCTCAGGACTCGCGACGCTGCTGCGCCGGACCCGGCCGTGAGGACGCGACCGGCCACCCGAGCCGTCGCGTCGGGTTCGGTCGACGGCGACGGCGACGGCGATGGTGACGGCGGTGTGGGGAGCTGGATCTTTGCCGGGTCGATCGCTGCGATGGCCACCATCGCCGCGCTCGCCGTCTGGCAAATTCGCCGCAACCGACACTGAGCGACCCGCTCGCACGCTTCCAGCGGCGGTTCAGCTCGCGA
>CAYGLH010000090.1:0-5563 GCA_964350535.1 uncultured Ilumatobacteraceae bacterium | reverse complement strand
GTGTCGGCGGACGCCGTCGAGTTGCCCCGACAGCTGACATGTGACCGGCCCTTCACCAGTACGACGTCATGCGCACCCGAGCACTTCCGGCACTGCTCGGGCTCGTCCTACCTTTGCCGGTCGAGCATGATGCCGAGGTCGCTGTAGATGTCCTCGGCGGTCATGTCCGCGGTCCAGGTGAGGACCACCGTTCCCGTGTCGTCCACGAGGTAGGTCTGATCGGTGTGGCCGACCTCGAGGGTGTCGCCGTGATCGTCGTGACTGGCGGCGAAGGTGGCTCCGAACGCCTCGGAAACGGTTCGTAGACAGGACTCGTCCTCGGTGCGCAACCCGATCGCAGCAGGTGTGAATCCTCGGACGTAGTCGGTGAGGGCGTCAGCGGTGTCGCGTCGGGGATCGACGGTGATCATCGCGACGCCGATACGACCCGCCCGCTCGTCGAGCCGGTCGAGGGCAACTCCGAGTTCGGCCATCGCGAGCGGGCACGCGTCCGGACAGTTCGTGAATCCGAGGAACACCGCCAAGTACTCTCCGTCGGCGGCCCGGACGGGAACCACGTCACCGGTGGTCGTGTCGGTGAGCTCCAGAGACCCGACCTCGCGGGCAGGGTCCACCTCGTAGCCGACGAGCTCGGCGGGTTCGCCCCCGCAGCCGGCAGTGATCGTGACAGCGATCAGCGCACCCAGAAACAGCACCGTACGTCGGCTACGGCTCAGGACAACCAGCACGGCGGGCCTCGAACAGGGAGCGCGACATCGGCTCGGAATCGTACCGGACATCGGTACTGCCAGCCGCCGGCAGTCCACCGGCCCAACCGCTGTCGCGCTCGCTGGGAGGCTCCGAGCCGCCCCGGAGTGCCCCGGATTTCCGTCGCAGCTACGTCAACGACGTCCCGTGGCAGGATCGGGCTGTTCGAGGAGTGCGGCCAGGTCGGGCTCGATCGGCATCGGTTCGAACGCGGACACGTTGGAGCGTCCGGTGTTGCCGACCGGGTAGCGGCCGAGCGCGCTTCCCGGCCCGGCGAGCACGAGCCGACTCAGTTGACCGAGGACCTCTCGGCGGTCGCGCTGATGCCAGCCCAGTGACAGCATCGCGACGTGTACACGAACGTGGGGTCGAGCCCATGGTTGCGACAGCACGTGTGCGTTCTCGAGGTGCGCCCAGGCCGCAGTGGCATCGCCGTCGTCGCGGGCAGACCTCGACGCGGTCACCAAGTCGTCGATGCGGCGACGAACCGCTGACGGCATCGGTCGACGTCGTCGCGTGGTGGTCACCACGTCACCTCGTGGCAGCCGTCGTGGGTGTCGGGTTCGACCTGGAAGGTGCCGTGGGTGACGCCGTAGGAGTCAACAAGGACGTGGCGGGCTTGGTCGAGCACTCCGTGTGCGTCGGTGCCGGTGGTGGTCCTCAGGTGCGCGGACGCCACGTCCATGTCCGAGGTCAGTGTCCAGACGTGCAGGTCTTGGACGTCGAAGACGCCGTCGATCGCTTCCAGGTCGGTGTGCAACGCGTCGAGTTCGACGTCATCGGGGGCGGCCTGCAACAGGATCCGTACCGCCCGACGGCCGAGGCGCCATGTGCGTGGCAGGATCCACAACCCGATCCCGGCGCCGATCACCGGGTCGATCCAGGCCCAGCCGAACACTTGCAGGAGCACCGCAGCGGCGATCACGCCGACCGAGCCGACAGTGTCGGCGAGAACCTCCAGGTAGGCGCCTTCGACGTTCAGCGATTCCTTGGATCCTTCTCGGAGCAGCAGGAACGCGACGATGTTCGCGAGCAGGCCGAGCGTGGCGACGATCAGCATCGGGACGCCGAGCACCTCGGGTTCTCCGAACAGTCGGCGGGCGGCTTCCACGAGCACCCAGATGGCGACGCCGAACAGCAATAGGGAGTTGACGAAGGCGGCGAGGATTTCCAGTCGGTACAACCCGAACGTGTGGCTCGAACGGGCCTGGGACGTGTTGCGTTCGAATCGTGTTGCCAGCTGGATGGCAGCGAGCGCCATCCCGAGGCCGATCACGTCGGTCAGCATGTGGGCGGCGTCAGAGAGAAGGGCGAGCGAATTCGTGACGAACCCGGCGACGGCCTCGACGACGAAGAACGTGAAGATGATCGCAAACGCCAACAGCAGGCGCCACCGATGGCGTTCACCCGCTCGGGCGAGGCCGGCGCCGTGGTCGTGATCGGCGCCCATCAGTGACCGTCTCGGCTGTGAGCCAGGTGTTCGCGCGACAAGTCGAGCAGCATCCGGACGTGGGCGTCGTCGAGCCGGTAGAAGATGTTGCGGCCGTCGCGCCTGTTCCGCACAACGCCTGCGCCACGTAGCAGACGCATTGCCTGGGAAACCTTCGTGTCGGTGGTGTCGACCGCAGCAGCGATGTCACAGACACACAACTCCCCAGCCTCCAACAAGGCGAACAAGATCCGTACTCTCGTGGGGTCGCCGAGCAGTCGGAACATCTCGGCCAAGTCGACCGCCTCGTCGACGTCGAGCAGCCCCGACGACATCGACTCGATTCGACCCTCGTCGACGCTCTTCACGACACATCCGTCGAGCGCACTCACCTCCGATACCTGCATAGGTGCGAAGATATACGCGCGGTGTGGCGGACACAACACACCGACAGAATCCCGGAGGTGACACGACGCACCCACCGGATCGCCTCACCGAGGCGGTGACCTTGCTCGCGCACGGAGGAACCGAGGCCGTCAACACGTGGGGATTCGCCTACGTCGGAGGGGTCATCGGCCTGTTCAGCCTCTCGCTGCTCTACGTCAAAGGCCGATTGGATCAGCGCGATCGGCCCCGCACCAACACACCGGCGGTGTCGATCGCGTCGTTGGGACCCTCGATGATCGTGGTCGGAGGCGTGTGCGGCGTGTCGCTCGGACTCGGGGTCGCGGGATTGCTCAACGACGTGGTCGATGAGGACGTGAATGTCGATGACATTGTGATGGAGCTTTGCGACATGCGAACGTCGGGGTCCTACGAACTCTCCTCGGGGCTTCACCGCGACGTCGTGCATGCCATCGACGATCTCGACCTGGCAGCCGCCGACGGGGCGCACCGAACACTCCACAACGTGGCAACCTCGCCTGCGGCCGCCGAGGCGGACTGGGTCGAGTCGATCGATCAACTGGCCGCCGCCTTCGTCGCCTCCGACGACGGGACGGCTCGGGCGTGTTCAGGCACGGGGGCCACGAACTGAGGTCGAGCGCGATCGCCGCGCTGTTCTGGTCGGTGTCGTTCCCGGTCCCTCTCGCTCCGGCACCGCACCCGGGAGACAGATCCATCGGTAGTGAACGATATATCGGTCGCAGCCGATATGATTCGGATCCGTGAGCGCTCCCGTCGACACACGCGGCGACATCGCCATCGTCGCGAAGCTGTTCTGCGGGTTCGGTGACCGCACCCGCCTGGCGATCCTCACACTGCTCGCCGATGGCGAACAGCGCGCCGCCGACATCGTCGAGGCACTCGACTCCTCCCAAGCGAACATCTCCGGCCACCTCAGTTGCCTCAAGGAATGCGGACTCGTGATCGACCGGCGAAGCGGACGCGAGGCGCACTACCGAATCGCCCATCGCGAGGTCATCGATGTGCTGCGCTCGGCCGAGCGGCTCCTCGACGTGACCGGCCATCAGATCGAGCTGTGCCCGAACTACGACCCCGGCGGCTCGTGAGTTCGTCATGACCGTCAGCCGCTTCCACGTCGCAGGTATGGACTGTGCCGCCGAGGAACAACTCGTGCGAATGGCCCTGGCCGAGGTCGCAGACATCAACCGCATCGAAGTCGACCTCGATCGACGCAACGTCCTCGTCGACCACACCGGCCACGCCGACGCCATCGACGACGCTCTTCGGCCCCTCGACCTCGGTGCCCGACACCTCGACGACACCAGCGAGATCGGCCGCGCCCCCGACACCGGCCGGGAACGCACCGCACTGATCGTTGCGTTCCTCATCAACGCAGCGTTCTTCATCGGTGAACTCACCGTCGGGCTGGTCAGCGGCTCGATGGGACTCATCGCCGACGCCCTCGACATGGGCGCCGACGCCAGCGTCTACGCACTCAGCCTCGCCGCCGTCGGCACCGCCACCACCCGAAAGAAGCAACTCGCTCGAGCAAGCGGATACCTCCAGCTCGGGCTCGCCACCATCGGACTGGTCGAGGTCATCCGCCGACTCGTCGCCGACACCGAACTCCCGAACCCGACCTCGATGATCGTGCTGTCCGCGCTCGCCCTCGCCGGAAACATCGTCACACTGATCGTCCTGCACCGGGTCCGATCCGGAGAAGTGCACCTACAAGCCAGCTGGATCTTCACCGCCAACGACATCAAGGTGAACGGCCTCGTCATCATCGCGGCGATCGGCGTGATCGTCTTCGACTCCGCGATCCCCGACCTCCTCGCAGGCGCCATCATCTTCGCGGTCGTCGCCAACGGCGCCCGACGAATCCTGGCCATCAGCCGATGACCAACACCGCGACGACCACACCCTTCGTCATCGCCGTCGCCACCCTCGCAGGTGTTGACCTGACGACGAAATGGTGGGCTGTCAACGCACTGTCCAATCATCCGCGAGAGCTCCCCGGGCCGATCGATCTCGACCTCGCCTACAACACGGGCACGGCCTTCGGAATGTTCGCCGGCCTCCCCACGATCGTCGTCTCGACAGCCACCCTCATCGTCATCGCCCTCGTCGTCCACATGTGGCGGACGAACCGCGCGCCCACCGCACCCACGACGCTCGTCACCGCCGGCGCCGTCGCGAACGTCCTCGACCGCCTCGAAGGTGACGGCGTCGTCGACATGCTCCACACCGGATGGTGGCCCACCTTCAACCTCGCCGACATCTACATCACCCTCGGCGTCGCCTGGTGGATCGCCACGTCCATCCGCTCCACCGACGAGCACGAACTCGCCACACTCCGAAAGGGAGAACAAACCCCAGCTTGACCCCCTCGCCGTTCCCGACGAGGCCGCGTCGTTCCACACCGCGAGGGTCGACGGCCACGTCATCGAGGACGAATCCAGGTTTGCTCGCCGAGCGGAGCGACGCCATCGGGCTCACCCTGCCCGGATACCCCCGGACTCGCCCGGCATGGGCGGCGATATAGACAGCCGGAGCCCAAAGAGAACAGCAACACGAGATGCTCATCTCGATCGGATGGAATGCTCCACCGCTTCGCATTGCGCAAGAACAGCGGATCTATAGCTCCGCCGGCGGAGCGTCCACAACCCTGACTTCGACCAGGATCGCGGCCGTGCGGACCATGACGACTACGGCCTGCGCCCGACGACCGCAGCGCCGGTGGTGTATCTGATCGAATCACCGGACCCCAATGGCCCTGGCGATCTCGCGGGCTCTGCGCCGGCGCACGGCTGACTGGCCGTCGAGGCTCAACCGAGGATGCGACCGACAACGCAAGCTCTCGCGCACTCGCCCAGCGAGGGCACGCATATCGCGCGCCGAAACCCAGTCGCAGCGGCCGCCCATATCGAAGCCTCTTTGTGTCAAGAGGTGATTTCGTCGGCCGTCGAGGCGCGCTGGTCG
>CAYGLH010000089.1:0-10934 GCA_964350535.1 uncultured Ilumatobacteraceae bacterium | reverse complement strand
TGATCACGGGACAGGTGGTGGAGAACGTCGCACCGGTCGTCGAATGCATCGAAGCAGCCGACGCCCTGCCGCTGCCCGACGAGCCGGTCGGTGGTCGTCCCCTCGACGACGGCCGACTCGATCCGATGAAGCTGCCGGGAGGGGCGGGGCTGACCGCCGAGGTCGGGCACGTCGTGCGCGGCATCGGGTGGGGTGTCTCCATCAAGAACCTGATGTACTCCGAGGGCTTCGACGACTTCGCCACGGCGCGCTGCCGGCTCGAGGACGGCCGGGTGACGCTCAAGTTCGCCACCGCCGAGGTCGGGCGGGGTTTCGTGATGCTCGCCGGCCAGAGCGCCCGCACCGAGCTCGGTGTTGACGAGGGCGAGCGCGATCGGATCGACACCGAGATCGGCTCGGCCGGGTCGACGTCGGCGTCGCGCCAGACGTGGATGAGCGGTGGAGCGGTCGATGCCGCCTGTCGTGCGGTGCGCGCCCAGCTGTTCGCCTTCCTGGCCGAAGCGCACGGCTTCGACGCCGACGCACTGTCGATCGAGGGCACCGAGGTCGTCGACGCCGACAGCGGCCGGCGGATCCCGGTCGCCGACGCCGCGCCCGGGCTGGTGTTCGACGAGACCGTCGAGTACCGCCACCCGCCCACCGAGGACCTCGACGAGCTCGGTCAGGGCAACTGCCACACCGCGTTCGCGTTCGCCGCGCATCGGGCCGTCGTCGATGTCGATCCCGAGCTCGGCCTCGTCCGCGTGGTGCAGATCGCCACCGGCCAGGACGTCGGACGGGCGTTGAATCCGCTGTCGGTGACCGGTCAGATCGAGGGCGGGATCGCCCAGGGGCTCGGGTTGGCGGTGATGGAGGAGATCATCCAGATCGACGGCGTCATCCGCAACGGCAACTTCACCGACTACCTGCTGCCCACGTTCCTCGACATGCCGCCGGTCGAGGCGGCGCTCATCGAACAACCCGACCCGCTGGCGCCGATGGGGGCGAAGGGCGTCGGCGAGCCGCCGACCATCTCCTCCACCCCGGCCGTGGTCGCAGCGATCCGCGACGCCCTCCGCCAGGTCGACGGCGTGGGCCGCGACCTCGCCCGTGTCCCGGTGCGCCCGGCCGACATCTGTCTGCCCGTTCCCGGCGGTGGGCCGGAGGTCGGGTCCGTGGTCCGGGCCGATCGCGGATAGGTTCGGCGGGCATGTCGGCTGAGCGCGAGATCATGACCTGGGACGACTTCGGACGAGCGTCCCGCGACCTGGCCCAGGCGGTCGCCGACGACGGCTACGAACCCGACATGGTGCTGGCGATCGCACGCGGCGGACTGCTGATCGGCGGCGCGATCGGCTACGCGCTGTCGATCAAGAACGTGTACACGATGAACGTCGAGTTCTACACCGGCGTCGACCAGCGGCTCGACGTCCCGCGCATCCTGCCGCCGGCGCCGGACTTCGTCGATCTGTCCCACGGCCGCATCCTCGTCGTCGACGACGTGGCGGACACGGGCCACACGCTGCGCTCGGTCGAGGAGTTCTGCGCCGGCAAGGTGGCGGAGGTGCGGACGGGGGTGCTCTACGAGAAATCGCACTCGGTCGTGAAGTGCGACTACGTGTGGAAGCGCACCGACCTGTGGATCAACTTCCCGTGGAGCGACAAGGACCCGGTCGCGAAACGCGACTGGGCCGTCAAGGACGCCTGAGCGCCGCCCGGCGTGCTCAGACCGTCGGGCCGAGCACGCCGGTCAACCGCTCCTTCAGCCGCTTCGGCGGGACGACGCCGAGCAACTGGTCGTCGTTCCAGACGGTGACGATCGGGCGGAGCGGGTTGAGCCGGGGGAGGACCGACGCCAGCTCTTCGTCGGGTGCCGCCTTGGCGAGCTGGCTGAACGGCACCATCAGCTGGGTGAGCATCACGAGCGCCCGCCGCTCGGCGGGGACGGCCCACAGCAGGTCCTCCAGTACGAGTCCATCGAGGTGCCCCTGCTCGTCGACGACGGCGACGGCGCCGGCGTCACCGAGGCGCTGACGCTGCCAGATCATCGAGTCGGCGTCCATGTCGGTACCGGCATGGGCGATGCCGAACCAGGTGAGGTCGCGCACCCGGAGTCCGCCGAGACGCTCGCCGATCGCTGCGCCCATCAGCTCGGCGCGAGCGCTCAGGGCGATGAACAGGCCCGTGGCAGCGACGAAGATGCCGGGGTAGCCGTTGAAGAGCAACCCGACGCCGAATGCGGCGAGCGCCCAACCGAGGAAGCGACCGGCGTTGCCGGCGTCGCGCATCGCTCGGTAGCGGTCGCCGGTCTGCGACCAACGGACGGCACGCAAGATGCGGCCCCCGTCGAGCGGCGCGCCGGGGAGGAGATTGAACAGGCCGAGCAGAATGTTGATGAACCCGATCCAGAAGACGGCGTACGAGGCCATCATCCAGCCCGCGAAGAAGGCCGGAACGCCGATCAGCAGGCTGGCGAGGGGACCGGCGGCGGCGATCACACCTTCGGCCCGGGGTGTCGGCGCTTCGCGGTCGAGGCGGGCGACGCCGCCGAGCGCCCAGAGGTCGATCGATTCCGTTCCGACGCCGTAGCGACGGGCGGCCAGCGCATGCGCCAGCTCGTGCAGGAGGATCGACACGAAGAACGCCAGCATCGCGATGCCGGCGGCGAGCCAACCCAGCGGTTGAGCGAGGTAGAAGCCGAAGAGCACGGCGATGACCACGATCGTCCAGTGGGCGCGGATCGGAATGCCAGTCACCTTTCCCAGCGTCAACGATCCGGTGTTCATCGGTAGGTACAACCGTACGGCAGCGCCGGACATTCCACCCGCCGGCCGGTGGAGTTCTCGCCGAACTCTTGCCCTGGCGACACCGGTCGACCCGGGCACCTACGGCGGGTGATCTAGCGTGGGCGGCGGTGTCGATGGAGCGGCGTCGATGGCGCTGACCGGTTCATCAGGCGCAGCGTCGCCGCTGCTGATGACGAAGTTGCACGTGCCCACGCCTCGCGCCCGGCGCGTGCTCCGGTCGCGGCTGGATCCCCTGCTCGCACCGCCCGAGGCGACCCTCACGGTCGTCGCCGCTCCTGCCGGCTTCGGGAAGTCCACCGTGCTCGCCGACCGGTTCGCCGGCACCGAGGCCCGGGTGGGGTGGATCGGGTTGGACCGCCACGATGACGACCCGGGGGTCTTCGCGGCATACCTCGCCACAGCGGTGCACGCCGCGTTGGGCGGCGCGCCCCTCCACGACGATCGGGATGCCGACGCGACGATGGGGCTCCACCCACTCGTCGCCCGGTTGCTGAACGCGATCGGCGACGCCGACGGACCGTTCGTGCTCGTGCTCGACGACTACCACGTCATCGAGACACCGGAGATCCACTCGTCGGTCGAGCTCCTGGTCGAGCGCGCGCCGACCAACCTCCAGGTCGTGCTGGCCACGCGCACCGACCCGCCGCTCCCATTGGCGCGCTGGCGTGCCGGTGGGCGGCTGGCCGAGGTCCGCGCCGCACAGCTGCGGTTCACCCTCGACGAGGCGGCGAACTATCTGCGCGACACGATGGGCCTCGCCCTGTCCTCCGACGCCGTCGTGGCGCTGGAGGCGCGCACGGAGGGTTGGATCGCTGCGCTCCAGCTCGCCGCGTTGACACTGCGGGACCACGACGACGCTCCGGGGTTCATCGAGACCTTTGCCGGCGACGACCGGTTCGTCGTCGACTTCCTCACCGAGGAGGTGTTGGACCAGCAGCCCGTCGAGGTCCGCCGGTTCCTGCTCCAGACGTCGGTCCTCCAACGCCTGGGCGGAGCCGCGTGTGATGCGGTCACGGGCGCGGACGGCGGCGCGGAGATGCTGGACATGCTGGATCGGGCGAACATGTTCGTCGTCGCGCTGGACGATCGACGCCGGTGGTACCGGTATCACCATCTGTTCCGTGACGCGCTTCGCGCCCGCCTCCACCACGAACACCCGGCGCTCGTCGGGGAGCTGCACCGCCGCGCTGCCGAGTGGCACATCGAGCAGCGGGATGCCGCCGGTGCGATCGAGCATGCGCTCGCCGGCGGTCAGCTCGAGGTGGCCGCCGAGATGATCGAGCGAGCATCGCCGCAGACTCGCGCCGCTCGCCAGGACGCCACGTTGCGCCGCTGGTTGGACGCGCTGCCCGACGAGATGTTCGACGAGCGGCCAGTGCTGGCGATGGCACTCGCGGGTGCCCGGATGGCGACCGGCGCTCCGCACGGTGTCGACGCGCTCCTGGATCGGGCGGAGCGGTGGCTCGAGGCCGAGCCCGGTGGCGCCAGCGGGCGTGACCCCCTGGCCCGACCGATCGTGTTCGACACGGTGGAGTTCGCCCGCCTGCCGGCGCAGGCGGCGGTCTACCGGAGCGCGAGTGCGCTGCTCGGCGGTGACATCGACGGCACCATCGACCACGCGACCGCGGCGCTCGACCTCGCCGAGCCCGACGACCACCTTCGCGGCGGGGCGGCGGTCGCACTCATCGGCCTGGCGCGGTGGGCACGAGGAGACCTGGAGGAGGCGCGAGCTCGGTACGTCGACGCCATCGCACGGTTCACCGCGGCCGGCTTCCTCCCGGACGCGCTCGGGTGCTCGCTCGCGCTCGCGGACATCCAACGGTCGCTGGGACGCATCGACGACGCCGAGCGCACCTACCGGTCGGCACTCGCGCTGGCGTCGAACGCTCCCGGACTGCGCGGCACGGCCGACATGCACGTCGGTCTGAGCGAGATCCACCTCGAGCGTGCGCAACTGGCAGCCGCCGCCGCCGAGTTGCGGCGAAGTGCCGAGCTGGGAGCACCTGCCGGCCTGCCGCAGCACGCCTATCGCTCAGAGGTCGCCTCGGCGATGCTGCACCGAGCACGCGACGAGACCGACGCCGCGCTCGGCGCGCTCGAACGGGCAGCGCTCGTGTACGACACGGACTTCTCGCCGGCCACGCAGCCGGTCGAGGCCGTCCGGGCGCGTGTGCTCCTCGACGCCGGCGATGTCGAGGAGGCCCTCCGATGGGCGTCCGACGCGGGAGTCACGGTCCAGGACGACCTGTCGTACGTGCGCGAGTACCAGCACCTCACGTTGGCGCATGCGCTCGTCGCCGAACCCTCCACACGAATCGATCCGACGACCAGCGCCTTCCTCGAGCGGCTCCGTCGCGCCGCACGGGGCGGTGGTCGCGTGCGCAGCGTCGTCGAGATCTCCACCCTCGAGGCGGTCGTCCTCGATGCGCGCGGCGACGCCGACGCAGCGTTGGCACGCATCTGTGAGGCGCTCGCGCTCGCCGAGCCGGGTGGGTACGTGCAGGTGTTCGTCGAGGGCGGTCGCAACGTGGCCCGACTCCTGGACCGAGCGGCCTCGACGCTGGAGTCGGGGCGAGGCGCCCGACGCATCCTCGACTCCTGGACCGCCGGGCCGGAGGCGCCGCAGCGGGACGCCGCCCGACGGACCACCCCGCCATCACGACACCGCCGGGAGGTGGTCGGTGGGCTCAGCGCCCGAGAGCTCGACGTGCTCCGCCTGCTGCGCAGCGACCTCAGCGGGCCCGAGATCGCCCGCGAGCTCCACGTGTCGCTGAACACCCTCCGCTCGCACACCAAGAGCATCTACACCAAGCTCGGCGCCACGAGTCGCCGGGAGGCCGTCCGGCTCGCGTCCGAACAGGGCATCTGAGCAGGCGCGCGTCGCGCCCCGCCCCAAATCACCCCGCAGGATCACCAGATGATGTGAGGCGGGCTCACCAGGTCCGTTCGTACGGTCCTGACATGAGCGAACGCCACCATCCCGGTCCGACGGATCGCGACGAGCCCGCATCGTCGCCGACGGTCGTGGGCTACGAGATCCGGGTCGCCGGTCGACTCTCCCCGACCTGGTCGGAGTGGTTCGGACCGATGACGATCGAGACCGCCGACGGGGTGACCACGATCCGCGGGCCCGTCGCCGACCAGGCCGCGCTGCACGGGGTGCTCCAACGACTGCGCGACGTCGGTCTGCCGCTCCTCGAGCTCACCCCGATCACCACCGATCACCCAACCGAGTGGGACCTCCCACTCATCGACAAGGAGCACTGACATGACCATCCTCACCACTCCCGCACGTCGCCCCGGCGTCGACCGCGCCCCGATGACGCCGATCCGCCGAACCGCGCTGATCGCCGGTCTCGCCTACATCGCCACGTTCGTGTTCTCGATCCCGGTGAAGTTCGGCCTGTGGGCCGATGTCCTCGCCATGCCCGACTGGGTACTCGGCGCCGGGAGCGACCGGGGGGTCCCACTCGGGGCGCTGTTCGAGGTGTTGACCGCCCTGATGGGCGTGATCACTGCGGTCGCGCTCTACTCCGTGGCGCGACGGCACAGTGAGCGGGCTGCACTCGGTTTCGTCACGACGCGCCTCCTCGAGGCGGCGCTGATCCTCGTCGGCGTCATGGCGATCCTGGCGACCCATGCACTCCGCACCGATGCCGCTGCCTCGGCGGACGGCGACCCCGCGGCGCTCGTGACGACCGCCGCCGCGCTCGTGTCGATCCACGACTGGGCGTTCCTCCTCGGCCCCGGACTGATGGCGGCGCTCAACGCACTGCTGATCGGTTCGGTCATGTACCGGTCGGCGATGCTGCCGCGATGGATCCCCACGCTCGGGCTCGTGGGTGCACCGCTCCTGCTGCTCTCCGACACCGCAACCCTGTTCGGCGTGTGGGAGCAGACCTCAGGTCCGGCGATGCTGCTCGTCCTCCCGATCGCCGTGTGGGAGTTCTCCTTCGGGACCTACATGGCCGTCAAGGGCCTCCGCTGGACGCCGTCCGGGTTGCCGGTGGCGACGTGAGCGTGGGCCCTCCTGGCGTGTCGGTGATCGACGAGGTGGGCGACGTGACCCGGTCACCCGACCTGGTCGAGGACGACGGTGGCGCAGTTGCGCCCGGGCGCACCCCAGATGCCCGCACCTGGGAACGTCGCTGCGCCGGTGAGGTAGAGGCCGGGGATCGCCGTCTCGTAGTCGGTGAGCTCGGGGTCGTCGTTGCGGAACGCCGCCAGCGGCCCGCCGGAGAAGCTCGCCGCGTGCCCGGCGGGCAGACGGAAGTCACGTTCGTAGACGTCGGGCGTCATCGCTCGCCAGTCGACGATCGACTCGAGGAACCCGGGCTCGCAACGATCGGCGAACAGCTGCAGCCAGCGTTCGGGCTCGTCGCGATCGCCCCAGCCGGCGCGGAAGGCATAGGGGGTGAACAGCACCTCGAGGCTCAGCACGTGGCGGCCCTCCGGGGCCATCGACGGATCGACGAGCGTCGGCACGTTGATGAGCAGCCCCGGCTGCTCGAGGATCTCGCCGCGCTTCATGAGGTGGTAGCCCCGATCGGCCTCGGCCAAGCCGGGCGCGATCACCAGCGTCGGGCCCAGCGGCACCTCGGTGTTGCCGAGCAGCGTCGGCGGTCGGTCCAGCACGGCGTCGATCTTCGACTCGTACCCGTGCTCGATGCCCTTTCTCCGCCAGCGGTGGACCATGTCGCCCGCCGAGGTCGGCGGGTTCGCCAGCCATCGGAGGAAGGTGGCGTGCGGGTTGCAGGCCGACACGACGACCGGTGCCTCGATCGACGTACCGTCCTCGAGCGTCACGCCCCGCACGGCGCGTCCGTCGCAGTCGATCGTGCCGATCGAGGTGCCGGTGCGGAGGGTGCCACCCGCCGCCCGGAAGGCGCTGAGCACGGCCTCGGGCAGACGTCCGCTCCCCCCGATCGGTCGGCCGACCCGGGAGACGTGGCGCATC
The DNA here is from genome assembly GCA_964350535.1 of uncultured Ilumatobacteraceae bacterium. Classification (GTDB taxonomy): domain Bacteria; phylum Actinomycetota; class Acidimicrobiia; order Acidimicrobiales; family Ilumatobacteraceae; genus CAYGLH01. Next base: position 3,191 of record CAYGLH010000089.1, on the reverse strand, counting down.
GCCATCGTCAAGGCGCCGAGACCGGTGCCGGGATGCTCGGGCGAGACGCCCCAGACCATCGGACCGTTCATCGCGACGGGTCCGTTGATCGCGTCCGAACCGAAGTACGTGCGCAGCACGTCGGCGCTCGAACGGCGCGACCATCTCAGCACCGGGCCCAGCCCGGCGAACCGTCGGCGCAGTGCGAGCCTGCTGAGCGATCGGAGCGACGGTGGCTCGTTGGCCGCCTCGAGGATCATCCGCGCCGCGGGGAGCGCGTCCTTCGCGTAGCGGCGGTACCCGTCGACCTCGGCGGGCAGCGCGGCGCCGAGCGCGTCGACCGTCTGCGCGACGTCGTGATGGTGCGCCCATGGCGCGACGTCCGGCGTCGCCCACGACGCCTGGTGCTGTCCGGGAGTGAGATCGAGGTACTGCAGGCCGTGGCCGGCGAGGCCGAGCTCGTCGGTGATCGGTGTGCTGCGGAACGTGACGTGGTCGCAGCTGCAGGTGTTGACCGAGGCACCGGCGAACGGCTCGGTGCTGGCCGTGCCGCCGACCCGGTCGCGCGCCTCGATCAGCAGCGTCTGCAGGCCGCCACGCTGGAGGTAGGCGGCGGTGATCAGACCGTTGTGGCCGGCGCCGACGACCACCGCGTCGAACCGTTCGGGCGCGGTGGCGGCGGGCTCCTCACTCATGGACCCAGTCTGGCCCGCCGGGACCGGATCGACCTATCGTCGTCCTCGTGACCGTGTCGACCCGCCGCCTTGCCGAGCTGCGCGCACCACAGCTCTCCGAGCTGCTCACCGATCGCAGCATCTTCGTGCAACCGTTGGGCGCCATCGAGCAGCACGGTCCGCACCTCCCGTACAACACCGATGCCCTCATCGCCGAGCGGGTGGCGAGCGCGGCGGTCGAGCGCGCTGCGGCCGAGGGCCTCGACGTGTGGTTGCTCCCGAACCTCGCCTACACGAAGTCGAACGAGCACGCCTGGTCGCCGGGCACCATCTGGCTGTCGGCGACGACCCTCCTGGCCGTGCTCGACGACATCGGCCGCTGTGTCGCCACCACGCCGGCCCGCAAGCTTGTGTTCCTCAACGGACACGGCGGCAACTCCGCGCTCGTCGGCGTCGCCAATCGCGAGCTCCGGCTGCAGCACGGCTTGATGACGTTCCTCGCCCACCCGGGCGTCCCGCCCGATCAGGGTGGCGTATCGGCCGAGACCGAGTTGGGCATGGGCATCCACGGTGGGACCGACGAAACCTCGCTGATGCTGCACCTTGCGCCCGACCTGGTCGAGATGAGCGTGGCGACCCGCAACGTGCCCGACGGGTTCGCCGACAACAGCTACGTGCGCTTCGGTGGCCGGGTCGGGTTAGGCCGGCTGTCCGACGACTTCGGCCCCGACGGCCACATCGGCGACCCGACCGTCGCCACCGCCGAGCGCGGTCGGATGTTGTTCGAGGGTGCGGTGACGGCGTTCGCCGAGGCCTTGGGCGAGATCGACCGGTTCGAGTTGCCGGTCCGCTGACCGTCAGGTGCGGCGCGCCAGGCGCACCGTGCGACAGCGGTCGAACTCACTGGACTCGACCACCGCCACCGAGTGCAGGCCGTCGACGAGCTCGTCGAGCTGCGACCACAGCCGCCGGGCGATCTCCTCGACGGTGGGCTCCACGTCCCACACCAACGGCGTGTAGCCCTTCCACGGGCCGAGGTCGGTGTCCGTGAGATAGTGGCCCTGCCACGGCTCGACGAGCTTGCGCAGCACGTCTTCGAGGTCGTCGGCAGGGATCACGACGTGGGCGTCAGAGGGCCCGGTGACGGTCGCCTCGATGTTCCAGGGATGACTGTGGACCAACCCGTCGACCCGGTGGGCCCAACGGGCGTGGATCGCCGCAGTGATCGTCAGCTGGAGGTCATCGTGGTCGGTGGTCGTCACCGGGCCATTCTCTCACGCGGTGGGACGCGCGTCCCACCTCTGGGGCATCAGAGCCCGATCGACGGGTTGATGAACTCGTTCGTGAACAGGTCTGCCGCCACGAGCTCGTCCGGCACGTCGAGTCCGGGCGCCTCGCGCATCTGGTCGATCACCGACTGGATCCGGGCCTCTTCCATGTTGCCGAGCGTGTCGTCGGGGCCGTTGCCGACGAGCCCGAGCTCCCGCTGTGCCTCGACGGAGAAGGCGGCGAGCTCCTCGCCGTACACCCAGAAGTCGTCGAAGGTGACGACGGCGTCGATGATGATCGCGTTGGCCCGCGCTGGGTCGTTGATGTAGTCGATGGCCGCCTGCTGGACCACGGGGACCAGCTCGGTCAGGCAGGGCGACAGCTCCTCCATCTCCGCCTCGCGCACCGCGAGCGTCTGGCTGTACACCTGGAAGCCGGCGTCGTGCAGCGTCTGGAAGGCGACGGGCTTGCCCCACTCCTCGAACTCGAACTCGTAGCTGAACGGCTCGGCCGACGCGAACCCCTGCTGGGCGATCGCGCCACCTTCGGCGATGAAGCGGGCCGGGCTGCCGTCGTAGCTCGGGTCGACCTGATCGGCGGTCCAGGTGCCGTCGGCGACGAACACCTCGGCGAACTCGCCGCCCTCGAAGACGTTGATCGTCACGCCTTCCTCGCCGAGATCGGCGAGCGTCTCGACGTCGGGATAGGTCTCGGGATCCCACATGATGATCTGCGGGTTGATCTCCAGCGGAGCGATCACCGAGATCAGCGGGACGTCGGCGTTCTGCAGCACCTGCGCCTCGGTGTTCTGGTAGGCGAGCGTGATCGAGGGATCGGTCGACACGATCACCGACACGGGCTGGAACCCGATCGCCGGGCCGCCGGTCCGGACCTCGATGTCGATGCCGGTGTCGTTCGCGCCACCGTCGGTGACGAGCGAACCGCTGACGATCAGGTTGGTGCTGTCGATCTCGTAGTCGTCGCCGACCATCTCGTACAGGGCACCGTGCTCGGCCTCGGGGAACCAGTCGGTCTGGATCACGATGTTCTCGGGGCACACCTCGGCGAGGTTCACGCCCTCGCCGCCGTCGGCCGCGTCGGTGTCCTCGGTCGCGTCGGTGTCCTCCGTTGTGTCGGTGTCCTCGGTCGCTTCCGTATCAGCCGATGCGTCGGTGTCTTCGGTTGCTTCGGTATCGGCCGGCTCGTCGCTCGAATCGTCGTCGTCGCCGCAGGCGGCGAGCACGAGTCCGGTGGTGGCGAGCAGGGCGA
>CAYGLH010000088.1:6574-10982 GCA_964350535.1 uncultured Ilumatobacteraceae bacterium | reverse complement strand
GCGCCACGCCGGCGCGATGGAACCCGATGACGTCGGTGTAGCCCTCGCACACGACCACCTGGTCGTGCTTGGCGATGTCGGCCTTGGCCCAGTTCAGTCCGTAGAGGGTCTTCGACTTGGCGTAGATCTCCGTCTCCGACGAGTTCTTGTACTTCGCCGGGTCGTCCGACCCTGGCAAGATCCGCCCGCCGAAGGCCACCGCCTCGCCGGACTCGGAGAAGATCGGGAACATCACCCGCGCCCGGAACGAGTCCTGCATCCGGTTGCGCCGGTTGCGGAACGCCAGGCCGACCGCCTGCAGGTGGTCGGCCGAGGCGCCGAGCCCGTTCGACAGGGCGTCCCAGTCGTCGGGGGCCCAGCCGATCTTGAACTGTCGGGCGATGTCGCCGCTCAGCCCGCGGGCGCGCAGATAGTCCCGCGCCGGACGGGCGTCCGGCGCCTCGAGCAGGCGCTGGTGATACCACTCCACCGCGTCGTCCATCGTGCGAACGAGCTGCTTGCGGCGCGCCCGCTCCTTGCTCTGGCCCGCATCGGTGTAGGTCAACTGGTAGCCGGCCTTGGCCGCCAGGAACTCGACGGCGCCGGGGAAGTCGAGGTGCTCGATCTCCTGCACGAACGTGAACACGTCGCCGCCGGCCTGACAGCCGAAGCACTTGTAGCGGCCGGTCTCCTCGCGCACGTTGAACGAGCCGGTCTTCTCGGCGTGGAACGGGCACAGCCCGACCCAGTTGCGCCCGACGCGCTTGAGGCCCACGTACTGCTGCACGACGTCGACGATCGACACGGTCGAGCGCAGCCGCTCGATGTCGTTGTCGTCGATCGCCATAGGCGCCGAGACTAGACGGGTGCGTCCCGAAACTCAGTCGGGCAGCGGATGCTCCTCGAAGGCCTCTCCGGCGAGCTTGGCGGCCTGCTCGGCGCGGTCGGCTTTGAGCGAGAACCCGATCGACGCGGCGAGCACGATGGCGATCACCATCAGGGACAGCCACGTCGGGATGTGGTACCACTCCGCGATGATCATCTTCATCCCGACGAACGCCAGGATGATCGCCAGCCCCTCCTGGAGGTAGACGAACCGGGCGTGCATGTCGGCGAGCAGGAAGTACAGGGCACGGAGCCCGAGGATGGCGAACGCGTTCGACGCGAACACGATGAACTGCTCGTGGCTCACCGCCAGCACCGCCGGCACCGAGTCGACCGCGAAGACCACGTCGGTGCCCTCGATCAGCAACAGCACGGCGAACAGTGGGGTCGCCAGGCGCTTGCCGTTGCGGACCGTGAACATCTTCTGACCGTCGAACTCGTCGGTCGAGGGCACGGTGCGGCGGATCAGACGGAGGAAGCGTGACTCGCCCGGGTCGACGTGGTCCTTCTCCGTGAACACCAGCTTGCCGGCGGTGTACAGCAGGAAGGCGCCGAACACGAACAGGATCCAGCTGAACCGTTCGATCAAGGCGACCCCGGCGAAGATGAAGATCGCCCGCATCACGAGTGCGCCGAAGATGCCCCAGAACAGCACCCGGTGCTGGTACTTCTGGGGCACCAGGAAGTACCCCATGATCAGCGCCCAGACGAAGACGTTGTCGACGCTGAGGCTCTTCTCGATCAGATAGCCGGAGATGTACTCGCCGCTCGCCGCGGCGCCGAACCACCATGCGACCACCGCCGTGAAGGCAAGGCCGCAGCCGATCCAGGCGGCCGACTCGACGGCCGCCTCGCGAGTGCTGATGACGTGCGCCTCGCGGTGCACCACGAGCAGGTCGACCAGGAGCAGGACGGCGATGATCCCGAGCAGGACGATCCAGTGCCACCCCTGGACGTCGACCTCGACGAAGTTGCTCCTGGCCGACTCGGCCGAGACCAAACCAACGTCCACGGCGCAACGCTACGGCGCCGTGGACGGGTTCGGATGTCGATCAGAGATCGGCGGGACGGCGTGCGTCTCCGAGGGTGTAGTCGCACACCCCGTCCGGGAAGATCGCCTCCAGCTGGGCCAGCTGCGCTCCGTCGAACTCGACGTCGCCGTAGAGGCCCGCGTCGATCGCTGACCCGATCGACTGCAGCTGGCACTTGAAGACGTCACCGGTGATCGGCGCCCCGGCCACGATGCGCGAGGTGGAGTACACCGGGAACGCCTCGGTGCAGGGTCCGGCCGCCTCGTCGTCGAGGATGCCGGCCCACGCGTCGTCGCCGGCGTACTGCAGCGTGCCGTCGGTGGCGAAGCAGGAGTCGACCGCCTCGGCGGGCTTGTTGCCGGCGACGCCGCGCCAGGGGCGGCGCTCGATGTTCGCCATCCACTCGTCGATCACCTGGAAGGCCATCGGCGTCTGGTCGAACTCCTCGCCGTTCGGGCGGGCGTCGGTGAACCAGATGACCTGGTTCGAAGCGTCGCCGTCGAAGTCGAGCAGGCGCTGACGGGCGGCGAAGCTCTGATGGCTGTTGTGCATGTCGAGCTCGTCCTCGAGGTAGTGCCGCCAGTCGATCGTCGGGATCTGGATGTCACCGTGGTTGACGAGACCCGACTCGAAGGCGGCCTCGATGGCGCCGGGGTCGGCCTCGGTGCGCGGTGCGATCGTCATTCCCGGCGCGAAGGTCTGGTTGCGCCAGCTCCACGGATCGAGCTGTGTCGGGTACACGCCCGGGATGGGCGGCGTGACCGTCGGGTCGACGGAACCGCAGAGGTCCCCGAGGATCGGGCACCCCTCCTGCACCATCTCCGGCTCGTTCTTCCAGCCGCCCGCCTGGGCGTTGAGCCGGACGAACTCGTCGGTGGTGATGTTGCCGTCGACGAGCGCCTCCAACCCGTACTGGACGCCGACGTTGTCCCACGTGCGGTTGGCGAACCCGTCGGCGGCGACGCCGTACACGTTGATGGCGTCACCGAAGTGGGTCCACTCGGTGCTCACCTGGTCCTCCGGCGAGATGCCGGGCGCCGTGCCGTAGTTCGGGTTCAGCGCCAGCGGGCTGAGCCCGCGCCAGGCGTTGGTGCACTCGGACGCCCCGAACGGGTAGCCCGGCGGCATCACCGCGGCCGCCGGGTTGGCCACGTCGTTGGTGGCGTTCATGCCCTCCAGCCACTCGCGGCTGTTCCAGTCGGCCCACTTGGTGGACCCGCCGAGCAGCTCGAGGTCGATCCAGCGCTCGAGGAGCTCGCAGTCGCCGACGTGGATCGTCTGGGTGACCATGTCGGGGTACGAGTACTGCGGGATGGCAGCGTCGATCAGCCCCGTGCGCTCGAGCGTCGCAAGATGATCGGTCGGGCCGCCGCCGGACCCGCCGACGCCCACGGTGTAGTCCGGGTTGCCGTAGCCGCTGACGAAGCGGTCCTTGACCATGATCGCCGTCTCGCCGCCGACCTCGAGGTTGTAGTGCTCACCGGTCTTGGTGCCGGTGGAGTAGATGACGGCGTACCCGTTGTCGAGGCCGTACTCGTAGAACATCCGGCTCCGGCTGGGATCGCCCTGGTAGTGGCCGATGCCGACGCCGCCCTGGAAGTGATAGATCACACGGTCGTTCCACGCCGACAGGTCGGGCGCGTCAGCGTCCTGCGACTCCGGCGAGAGCATCGCGATCGAGTAGATGAACCGGTTGATCGTGCCGCGCTCCCAGCGGACGATGTAGTCGACCACGTCACCGTCGAGCGTGGTGGTCTGCGCCATGTCTGCCGGACGCGGCGCCGCCGGGTCGTAGTCCTTCAGCGCGCCGTCGGTCGAGCGGTACTTGAACGACACGACCGTGTCGACGCTGCAGTCGGCGTCGATCGCCGGGCCCAGCTCGGCATTGCCGCGATCGCCGGCGTCCGAGCAGAGGAACGGATACTGCTGCGGACCGGAGAAGATCGGCCCGCTGATCGGGTGGTTCGTCAGCGTCAACGAGGTCTTGACGCCCAGCCACCCCCAGGTCCGGTGCGACACCTGCAGTTTGGCGTCGCCGTCGGGCAGGTCGTCGACGACGCCTTCCAACGTCCGCCACTCACCGCGGACACGCTCGAAGTCGCCGGTGACATCGGCACCGTCGAGCGTGATGCGGACCCGCGACAACGGGACGAGCAGTGGGGCCTCGATCGAGATGCGGGCGTCGCCGCCGCTGATCTGGTCGGGCGGACTCGACAGGACGTCGATGTCGAACCACGAGAAGGAGTGCCCTCCGAACCACGCCTGTGTCGCCGGCGCCGGCCCTGGCCCGATCGCCAACAGCGATGCGACGAGTGCCAGCGCGGCCGCGACCGCGAGCTTTCGAACGACCTTCATCGGGTTCCCCTTCCCGACGCCCAACCCCATGTCCGGCGCCGAGAAGGGAACCTAGCAAACCCCCAGGTCAGGTCTTCAAATCGATGACCGCCTGGGCGGCCGACAACCGGGCGATCGGCACGCGGAACGGCGAGCACGACACGTAGTCGAGGCCGACG
>CAYGLH010000088.1:0-6564 GCA_964350535.1 uncultured Ilumatobacteraceae bacterium | reverse complement strand
GCGCCGATCGTACACCCGCCCCTGCTGCGCGGCGACCTACGCGCCGGCGCCGTGACCCCCCCGCAGCGCGGCCTGGCCGGCGGCCGCCCGGGCCACCTGCACGCGGTACGGCGAGCACGACACGTAGTCGAGGCCGACGTCGTAGAAGAGGGCGATCGACTCGGGATCGCCGCCGTGCTCGCCGCACACGCCGAGCTTGAGCTTCTTCTTGGTGGCGCGTCCGCGCTCGGCGCCCAGTCGCACGAGGTCGCCCACGCCCGTCTGGTCGATCGTGTCGAAGGGGTTGCGCTTGAGCAGCCCCTGCTCGAGGTAGGCGGGCATCATGCGGCTCTCGACGTCGTCACGGCTGAACCCGTACGTGAGCTGCGTCAGGTCGTTGGTGCCGAAGCTGAAGAAGTCGGACTCCTCGGCGATCTCGTCGGCGCGCACCGCCGCACGCGGCGTCTCGATCATCGTGCCGATCGTGATGTCGGGCTTCTTGCGCATGCCCTTCAGCGCGGCGTCGACCTCGGCCTGCACCCAGCTGCGAGCCAGGCCCATCTCCTCGCGGGTGACCGTGAGGGGGATCATGATCTCGACGATCGGGTTCTTGCCCTCCTTGCGCAACGACGCCGCGGCCGCCATCAGCGCCCGCACCTGCATCGCGTAGAGCCCGGGCTTGATCACCCCGAGGCGGACACCCCGGGTGCCGATCATCGGGTTGTGCTCGGCCCAGCTCTCGGCCGCCTCCAGCTCGCGCCGCTCGGCGTCGGTGAGGCCGTCGGTGGCCTCCTTCACCCGGAGCTCTTCCACGGACGGCAGGAACTCGTGCAGCGGCGGGTCGAGCAGGCGGACGGTGACCGGCAAGCCGTCCATCGCCTCGAGGATGTCGCGGAAGTCTTCCTCCTGCACCTTGCCGAGCTGCTCGAGCGCCTCGGCCTCGGCCTCGTCGGTGTCGGCGAGGATCATCTGCCGGACGACGGGCAGCCGGTCGGCGGCGAGGAACATGTGCTCGGTGCGGCACAGCCCGATGCCCTCGGCGCCCATCTCGCGCGCCTTGGTGGCGTCCTCGCCGGTGTCGGCGTTGGCGCGGACGGCGAGCTTGTTCCGACGCACCTTGTCGGCCCAGCCGAGGATGACATCGAACTCGGCCGGCGGCTCGGCGTCGGCGAGGGCCATCTCGCCCAGCACGACATCGCCGGAGGTGCCGTCGATGCTGACGATCTGCCCCTCCTCCACCGTCTGGTCGCCGACCGTGAACTTCTTGCCGGAGATCCTGACGGCCTCGGCACCGACGACGGCGGGCGTGCCCCACCCGCGCGCGACGACCGCGGCGTGGCTGACGAGACCACCGCGCGCCGTGAGGATGCCTTCGGCGACGCCCATCCCGTGGATGTCCTCCGGGCTCGTCTCGTTGCGGACGAGGATCACTTTCTCGCCCCGGTCGGCCGCATCGACGGCGTCGTCGGCGGTGAAGTACACCTGCCCGACCGCGGCGCCCGGCGAGGCGGCGAGACCGGTGGTCAGCACCGCGCCCTTGCCCTGGAACTGCGGGTGCAGCACGGCGTCGAGGTGGTCGGCGGTGACCCGCGTGAGCGCCTCTTCCCGGCTGATCTTCCAGCGCTGCTTGCCCTTGCCCGTGCCCTTCGTCATGTCGACGGCCATCTTCAGGGCGGCGGCACCCGTGCGCTTGCCGATGCGCGTCTGGAGCATCCAGAGCTTGCCCTGCTCGATGGTGAACTCGGTGTCGCACATGTCGTGGTAGTGCCGTTCGAGCCGCTCGAAGATCTCGAGGAGCTCGTCGTGGATCTCGGGGAAGACCTCGTTCATGTGGTCGAGGTCCTGGGTGTTGCGGATGCCGGCGACGACGTCCTCACCCTGGGCGTTGACGAGGAAGTCGCCGTACGGCTTGTTCTCGCCGGTTGCCGCGTTGCGCGTGAAGCCGACGCCGGTGGCCGACATGTCGTCGCGGTTGCCGAACACCATCGCCTGCACGTTGACCGCCGTGCCGAGCGTGTGCTCGATGCGCTCGCGGACGCGATAGGCGATCGCCCGCGGCCCGTTCCACGACTTGAACACCGCCTCGACCGCGCCGCGCAGCTGCTTGGTCGGCTTCTGCGGGAACGCCTTGCCGGTGAGCTCCTTGACCATGTCCTTGTAGGTGCCGCAGAGCGCCTCGAGCGCCTCGGCGGGGATCTCGGCATCGGTCTTGACGCCGGCGTCCTCACGGGCGGATTCGAGCGCCTCGTCGAACGGCTCGCCGTCGAGGCCCAGCACGATCTTGGAGTACATCGAGATGAACCGGCGGTAGCTGTCGTACGCGAACCGCGGATCGTCGGTCGCCTTCGCCAGGCCCTTCACGCTGCGATCCTTCAGACCGAGGTTGAGCACCGTGTCCATCATCCCCGGCATCGAGAACTTGGCACCCGAACGCACCGACACGAGCAGCGGGTCCTTGGGATCGCCGAGCGACCGGTCCATCTGCGCCTCGAGCTTGGCGACCTGCTGGTCGATCTCCTCGTCGAGGCCATCCGGCCAGCCCGACTCCATGTAGGCCCGGCAGGCATCGGTGGAGATCGTGAACCCGGGAGGCACGGGCAGCTTCAGCACGCTCGTCATCTCGGCGAGGTTGGCCCCCTTCCCGCCGAGCAGATCCTTGTACTCCATCGGAGGGCGGCGGTGCTTGTGATCGAACGCGTAGACGTAAGGCATACGTCGCCCGAGCATAGGCCCGGCGGCACGCCACCAGCGGTGGGAACCCGTACCCTGGAACGGAATGTTCAACCTGCTCGGCTTCCCCGTGCACGTGCGGGCGGGGTTCGTGATGTTCGTCGCCCTGATCGTGTTCCTCTACGGCGACGAGTTCGGACTCTGGCTCGCGGGCTCGCTGGCGGTGTTGACGCTCCTGCACGAGCTCGGCCACGCGCTCGCCGCCCGCCACGCCGGCGCCGACGCGGAGATCTCCTTGAGCTTCTTCGCCGGGTACGCGTCCTACCGTCCGACGCGGCCGATCTCGCCCGCCCGGCAAGCATGGATCTCCTTCGCCGGACCGGGGATCCAGATCGCCGTCAGTTGCGCGGTGCTGGTGGCGATGGGCGCCAACCCGCTCGATCCCGAGTCGCTGCGCAGCGACGACGCGGCGCTGGCGATCTGGTGGGCGGGTCCGATGATCGGGCTGCTGAACCTGGTCCCCGTGCTGCCGCTCGACGGTGGGCACATCCTCTTGAGCGGCGTCGATCGGGTGGCGCCCGAACGCTCCGAGCGCATCGTGCTGTGGTTCTCGATCGGCGTCACGTTGGCGCTGACGGTCGCCCTCTTCACCGTCGATCGGTATCGCGGCTTCGGGATCTTCGTGGCGTTCCTGCTGATCTCGCAGTTCCAGATGCTCGGCGGCGCGAAGGAACCGGTGTCGCCGTGGCAGGCCGCCGCCGACGCGCTCCACGACGGGAAGCAGAGCAAGGCACGCCGACGGCTCGTGGCCGCGCTCTCCCAGCCCAACCCCGACAACCGGCATCCGGCCGTGCCCATCGACCGCGACGACGCGGCCGCACTGGTCGACCTGCTCCCCGAACCGTTCCCGCGGGGCGACCCGTGGAACGAGTACATCCTCGCCAACCTGCTGATCGTGCTCGGGCGCAACGAGGAGGCGGCCCACTACGCCGCCGACAGCTACGCCCGACACCCCCACGCGCTCGGTGCCGCCACCGTCGCCCGGGCCTCTGCCGCGGCCGGCGACGCGGCGAACGCGATCGGCTGGTTGCGCACGGCGGCCGAGGCGGGTGGTTCCGGGCCGGCACTGGCGTCGGTGATCGACCGCTCCCCCGAGCTCGCGTCGCTGCGCGGCCACCCCGACGTCGTTTCGATCCGCCGATCGCTCGAACCCGCCGCCTGAGCAAGCCGCCCGGTCAGACTCCCTCGAGCGGGTCAGACGCTGATCAGAGGGCGAGACCGATGAGGAAGAGCAGTCCGAGCCCGGCGAAGACCATCGTGATGAACGTGGCCATCAACATCAGCAGCGGCAGCGTCGTGATCGCCGCCAGGGTGCGCGACATCGCCGAACCCGGCGGCACCTCGCCGCCCAGGTTCTCACGCATCGTGTAGAACTGCCGCGATGCCACGACGACGCTCTGGTCCTGCACCGCGTCGGTGACCTCGACGGTCTCGATGACGGTTCGCTGGGCCCCGGGGTCGCGACCGAGCATCGCCCGGACCTCGGTGTACAGCTCGTCCTCGTGTCGGCGGACCGAGGCCAGCCGGACGAGCGCGAGGATCACCCCGCCGATCGCCAGCGTGGCGAAGAACCCTCCGAGGATGATCCAGAGCGTCTCCATCCCGCCGCTGAGGGCGGCGATGCCGAGCAGCAGCCCGCCGATGCAGAGCACGGCGGTGATCATCAAGACGCCACCGCCGAACGCCAGCCCGCGCCGGGCGAGTGTCATCACGCTGTCGACGGCGCGGCGCGCCAGCTTGTCGATGGTGTCGAATCGGTCGTCGCTGGTCGGATCGTCGGTGGAGGACATCGCGTGGCCAGTGTGCCACGACAGCGGCAGACTGGGAACGTGCAGGAGATCTTCGAGACCGCGCCCGACCACATCGACCCCGCCGCGCGCGACATCGTGACCGTCTCGGGACCCGACGCCGAGCGCTACCTGCAGTCGCAGCTCGCGCAGCAGGTGGAAGGCCAGCCCGTCGGCGAGACACGGTGGACGCTGGTGCTCGAGCCGACCGGCAAGGTCGACGCCCTCGCCCGCGTCACGCGCACCGACGAGACGACGTTCGTGTTCGACACCGACGCCGGGTTCGGCCAGGGCCTGGCCGACCGCCTCGGCCGGTTCAAGATCCGCGTCGACGCCGACATCGAGGTCCACTCGGCCGACCGGAGCGCGCCGTCGGACGACCACGAGGCCCGTCGCGTCGCCGTCGGCTGGCCGCGGATGGGCGCCGAGATCGATCCCGGCGAGACGATCCCGGCGACGACCGGCATCGTCGAGTCGGCGGTGAGCTTCACGAAGGGCTGCTATCCGGGCCAGGAGCTCGTGGAGCGGATGCACAGCCGCGGCGCGGAGGCGCCCCGCTCGTTGCGCATCCTCGACGTCGACGGATCCGCGGCGACCGGCGACCCGATCCTCGTCGACGGCGAGGAGGTCGGCACGATCACCAGCGTGGCCGGTGGACGCGCCCTCGGCTACGTCAAGCGCGGCGCCGACGTGGGCACGCCGCCCGTGAGCGCCACCAACAGGTGATCCAGCGCGGCGCGCGTGAAGGCGTGCATGTTCTGCAGCCGGTCGTCGAGGCCGGTGAGGACGTGCTGTGTCGACTCCACCGGTCCGCTCGTCGCCACCCAGCAGTGTCCGGCCGGGTCGCCGTAAGGGTTCGGCGGGCCTGCGGCGCCGGCTTCGGCGACGCCCCAGGTCGTGCCGAGGCGGGCGGCTGCCGACTGCGCCAGCCAGCGTGCGAAGTCCTCCGTGGCGCCGCGCATGCCGTCGGGAACCGGGACCGGACCTGCCATCCACTCCCGCACGACCTCACGTGTGTAGACGACCGCGCCACCGCGGTAGTAGGCCGACGCACCCGGGACGCTCAGCAGGCTCGCCGAGATCAACCCGCCCGCCGACCCTTCCGCCACCGCGATCGTCTCGCCGCGGTCGCGCAACAGCGTGCCGATCTCGGCGGCGCGGTCGGTGAGCTCGGTCGTCAGCATCGCCCCACTCTGCCCGCTGCCCGTTCGCCTCGCCGACTCCGGCCGTGGGGTCAGGCGCGTGTGCCGGACACGCGCCGGGCGGCGGTCATCCGGCGCGCTGCGGGGATCGCCGCCAGCAGCCCCGCCGCCTTGTTGCGGCACTCGAGGTCTTCGTCGTCGGGAACCGAGTCGGCGACGATGCCGGCGCCGGCCTGCAGTGAGGCGCGCGTGCCGTCGCCGCTGACGAACATCGTGCGGATGGCGATCGCCGTGTCGAGGTTGCCCGACCAGTCGACGTACCCCACCACACCCGCGTACGGTCCGCGCTTGACCGGCTCGAGTTCGTCGATGATCTCCATCGCCCGCACCTTCGGCGCACCGCTCACCGTGCCGGCGGGCAGCGTCGCCCGCAACACGTCGATGGGTCCGAGTTCGTCGCGCAGATCGCCCGACACCTGTGACGTCAGGTGCATCACATGGCTGTACCGCTCGAGCGTCATCAGCTCGTCGGGTTGGACGGTGCCGAACTTCGCCACGCGCCCGACGTCGTTGCGGGCGAGATCGACGAGCATCACGTGCTCGGCGCGCTCCTTCGGATGTTCGAGCAACTCGGCGGCGAGTCTGCGGTCGTGTTCATCGGTCGTCCCGCGCTTGCGCGTCCCGGCGATCGGGCGGATTGTTCAGCGGGCCTGAGTCCCGGAACAGAATGCTGCGCCGTTACGGGCTGGCGGTGAGCAAGGGCGGGAAACCGGTCGATGCCGATGCGGTCGACTGGCAGAACGTGAACGTGCACGCCTACACCTTCCAGCAGGATCCGGGCCCCCACAACGTGCTGGGCCAGTTCAAGTTCAACTTCCCGAACAAGCACGCCATCTACATGCACGACACCACGCAGCGCGAATTGT
>CAYGLH010000087.1:0-11052 GCA_964350535.1 uncultured Ilumatobacteraceae bacterium | reverse complement strand
AGGGACAGGTAGTTATCGCCGTAGGGACAACAAGGCGCATATGGACAAGTACAGGCGCGCTCATCATCACTCACATCACATGTTGCGGGCGGCGTTGTCGAAGCGGGTGTAGTGGCCGTGCCAGACGAGGCGGCGGATGCCGATCGGGCCGGCGCGGTGCTTGGCGATGATCACCTCGGCCGAACCCTTGTCGGGCGAGTCCTGGTTGTAGACGTCGTCGCGGTACAGGAACATCACGACGTCGGCGTCCTGTTCGAGCGATCCCGACTCGCGCAGGTCGGCGAGCATCGGCCGCTTGTCGGTGCGGGTCTCGAGGTTGCGGCTGAGCTGGCTGAGGGCAACGATCGGCGCCTCGAGCTCGCGGGCCAGCACCTTGAGGCTGCGGCTGATCTCGGACACCTCGAGCTGCCGGTTCTCGGCGCGATTGCTGCCGCTCATCAATTGCAGGTAGTCGATGACGATCAACGCGAGGCCGCCGTGCTGGGCCTTGATCCGGCGCGCCTTGGCGCGGATCTCCATCACCGTGACCTGCGGGTTGTCGTCGAGGAACAGCGGCACCTCGAGGCGCCCGACGGCGAGTCCGATCTTCGACCAGTCGCTCTCGCTGAGCTTGCCGGTGCGCAGCTTCGACGAGTCGACCTTGGCCTCGCTGGACAAGATGCGCTGGGTGAGCTCGTTGTGGCCCATCTCGAGCGAGAAGAACAGGACGGGCTTGCCTGAGTTCTTGGCGATGTGCGTGGCCATCCCGAGGCCGAAGGCCGACTTGCCCATCGCCGGGCGGGCGCCGACGATGTTGAGCGTGCTCGGCTGGAGGCCGGAGAGCAGCTCGTCGAGGTCGTGGTAGCCGGTGGCCTCGCCCGTGATGGTGTCGCCCCGCTCGTAGTTCTCCTCGAGCTGGTCCATCTGCTCGTTGAGCAGCGCACCGATCGGACGGGTCGAGTCGACGATCTGCGCCTCGGCGACCTCGAAGATCTTCGACTCGGCGACGTCGACCGCCTTGCGGACGTCGTCGGGCTCACTGAACGCGAGGTCGGTGATCTCGCCCGCGGTGTGGATCAGCCGGCGCAGCAGCGCCGTGTCCATCACGATCCGGGCGTAGTGCTCGGCGCCCGACACCGACGGTGTCTCGTTCTGCAGGCCGGTCAGGCGCTCGATGCCGCCGATCTGGTCCAGCAGCCCGTGACGACGCAGCTCGTCGGCGACGGTGACGACGTCGACCGGACCCGACGTGGAGTAGATCGACCGGATGACGTCGAAGATGTGCTGGTGCGCAGGGTTGTAGAAGTCGCGTACCTCGAGCCCGGCCTCGCCGACGACACCGATCGCATCGCGCGACAGCAGCAGCGCACCGAGGACCGACTCCTCGGCTTGCAGGTTGTGCGGCGGGACGCGGCTCGACCCGCTCCGGGCGGGTCGATCGTCGGGGGGTGCGTAGGCGGTGTCAGACATGGGGTTCACACCATCTCAGCACGTGCCTGTGCGATGGAAGGGGAACAACCCTGGGTCTTGTCTGGGGATGCCGCTGTGGGGACCTGTGGAGAACAGGTGGGGCGGAGCGGTGGTGGGCGATGTCGGGTCCGACATCGCCCACCCCAGATCACTCCGCGGCGACGACCTCGACGCGCACCGGGAACGACACGTCGCTGTGCAGCGACGCGGTCACGGTGTGCTCGCCGAGCGTCTTGATCGCGTCGACGTCGAGGTGACGGCGATCGATCTCGATGTTGGTCTGGGCCTGGATGGCCTCGACGATGTCGGCGGCGGTGACCGAGCCGAAGAGCTTGCCCTCGGCGCCGGCCTTCGCCTCGACCGTGATCACCTGCGGCACGAGCGTGCTGGCGATCGCCGTGGCTGCCTCGCGGTCGGCCTGGTCGCGCTGGTCGCGCGAGCGCCGCATGCGCTCGGCCTGCTCGATGGCGCCCTGGGACGCCTTCAGGGCGTAGCCCTTCGGCAGGAGGAAGTTGCGGAAGTGGCCGTCGGAGACGTCGACGATGTCACCGCGCTTGCCCAGACCGTCGATGTCGGAACGAAGGATGACCTGCATCGCGCTCACGCCTCCTCGGTCGTCTCGACCGCGTCAGCCGTCTCGTCGACGTCGGTGTCGGTCGACTCGTCGGCCGAGGTGTCGTTGGCGTCGTCGCGGGGTGCCTCGTCGCGCGGGCGACGGTCGTCGCCACGACGCCCGCCGGTGCGGGTGGACGCGACGCGCTTGGCGTACGGGAGCAGCGCCATCTCGCGTGCGAGCTTGATGGCGTTGGCCACCTCGCGCTGCTGCTGCATGTCGTTGCCCGTGACCCGCCGGTTGCGGATCTTGGCGCGGTCGCTCATGAACCGCTGGAGCAGGTCGACGTCCTTGTAGTCGATGTACTCGACATCTTCGATGACCAGGACGCTGGTCTTCTTCTTGAACTTGCGCGGGTTGGGCTCGCGGGACGACCGCGCCCGGTTCTTCTTGCTTGCCATGGTGTTGTTTCCTCGTGTGTGCGTCGTACTCAGAACGGCTCTTCGTCGCCGTAGACCGGATCGGGGGCGCGCATGCCACCACCACCGCCACCGCCCGAACCACCGCCATCGGCGGCGTCGCGGCTGATCTTGTTGACCTCGGCGGTCGCCCAGCGCAGGCTCGGGCCGAGATCGTCGGCGATGACCTCGACGACGGTGCGCTTCTCGCCCTCACGGGTCTCGTACTCACGCTGCTGGAGTCGACCGGTGACGACGATGCGGCTGCCCTTGTTGAGGCTGGCCGAGGCGTTCTCGCCGAGGTCGCCCCAGGCGACGACGTTGAAGAAGGAGGTCTCCTCCTGCCACTCGCCGTTCATCTGGTAGCGCCGGTTGACGGCGAGACCGAAGCTGGCGACCCCGCGACCGCTCTGCGTGAAGCGCAGCTCGGGATCGCGCGTGAGGTTGCCGACCAAGGTGACGTTGTTCTCTGATGCCATGTCCGTGTTCCCCCTTCTGGATGGGCGGTTGCTCAGGCCTCGACGGCCATGCCGCGGCGAGCAGCCTCGGCGTCGGGCAGACGGATGAGCTTGTGGCGGACGACATCGTCCGCGAGGCGCAGGGTGCGCTCGAGCTCGTCGAGCGACCCACCGGCCGCCACGATCTCGGCGACCATGTAGTAGCCGGCGGGCTTCTTGTTGATCGGGTAGGCGAACTGGCGCTTGCCCCACCAATCGATCTTGCCGTGGAGCTCGCCACCGGCTGCGGAGACCCCGTCGGTCACCGTCTTCATCCAGGCTTGCGCCTTGGGGTCATCGACGTCGCCGTCGATGATGATCATCAATTCGTACGCACGGTTCATTCGTGCTCTTCCTCCCTTCGGATCCCGGAGCCCGGCATGATCTCGCCGGCACCGGGAGCCCCGTTGCGGGGCAGGGCCAATATGGACCGCCCCACCCTATCGGTGGCGCCGACCGACACGCGCTCGAACCTCATGCCGCCGAGTATGCGCAGCGGGGTGCGTCAGGGTTCGCGCGCGCCGGCCGTCCGGCTCGCCGAGTACCGCCGGCTTACCAGCAGCATCGCCGAGCGCTCAGCCGGCGAGCTCGGGGCACGACGACGCCTCGGTGTCCCAGCGCACCTCGAGCGTCGACCCCTCGGTGGCGCCGACGTCGGCCAGCCCACCCTGGAACACCTCGAGCGCGTACTGTGCCGGACCGCCGGGCGGATACAGCGGGCACCCGCCGGCGGGCGGGTCGAGGCACGGCTCCATGTCGGTCGACGAGACGAACGAGCCGTCGTCGCCGTACCACGCGATCGACAGCGGCGTCACGGTGTTGAGCATGTAGAAGCGGTGCTCGCCGACGCTCTGGAAGGCGAACAGCATCCCGGCCGCGTCGCCCAGGTCGGTGACACCCATCAGACCGCGACCGCGTTCGTCAGCGGTGTCGGCGAGCCAGACGCACACCTCGCACACCTCGCCGTCGACATCGGTGATCTCGACCGTGACCGTGCTGAACCCCTGCGGGAACACCGCTGGTCCGGCGGCCTCCGGGTCCGCCGTGTCCACGACCTCGTCGCCGGACGACGTGTCCGTCCCGAGCTCCGCCTCCGTCGTCGACGCGCCCGCTCCGCCCGTGTCGTCGGCACCGGCGTCGTCGGGACCGGTGTCGTCGGCGGCCGGGTCGTCGACGACCGAACCGGCGGCCGTCGCCCCGCTCGCCTCGTCGCCCGAGCCGCCGCACCCGGCGGCGACCATGCCCACCAACGCCGCGAGCACCCACCCGCGCCACCGTCGTCGGCGGTCCGACGCTCGGGATGGCATCACGCGTTGGCGCTCATCGCCGAGGAGCTGCACGAGTGCCGACGACCAGGGCTCAGGCCCTGCCGCCGATCGGCAGGACGCGCAGCAGATGGTGCCAACGGCACTCGGTGCACGCCTCGACCACGTAGGCGTTCAGCTCGTCGGGGCGGGCGTTGAGGCGACGCATCTCCTTGGCCGTCGACACGCACCGACCCTGAGGGCCGATGCCCCGTCCGAACACGTAGGTCACGAGCTTCAGCTCGACCTCCTCGCAGATCGGGCACATCGTCGAGGTGGTGGTGCCGACGTTGCGGGCGGCGCGGATGAGCTCGGGGTGGGCGTCGCACACCTGCTCGATCGGGACGCGCCCGCGCTTGACCTCGCTGATCAGCATCCGGCGCGCCAGCCGATGGTCGATGATGCCGCGCGCGCCGTCCGTGCCATTGATGGCCCGGGCCGAGAACGTCATGACCGCCGAGGGTACCCCGCCGCGACCCCTGGTGCGGACGCTCGGAGCAGCCTCGCCCGGGTGGAATCCCCACCCCCGGCGGGCCGAGCGGGCACACTGGACGCGTGGTCGCGAACATCACCTATGGCGAGGGCATCCCCGGCGAGAACGATCTGCGGTTGTGCGGCGACGTCAGCGGCGCCAAGCGGACCGTCGAGCTGGGCATCTCCGAGTGGTACAACGCACTCGGCTTCGCCCACGCCGGGGCCCGTTCGATCGCCGTCGACCCCGACGCCGAGCGGGTCGCCGAGATGCGTCGCCGGGCCGAGGCCGAGGAGGTCACCGTGCAGTGCCACACCGCGGCGCTCGCCGACCTCGGCGACATCACCTCGGGCACGTGTGAGGCGGTGGTGGCGGCCCACACCCTGGGGGCGGTCGACGACCTCAGCCGGGTCCTGCGGCAGGTCCACCGCATCCTCAAGCCGAGCATGCCGTTCGTGATCTCGATGGACCACCCGTACGCGGCGGTCACACCCGAGCGGCACTACGGCGTGGGCGAACGGTCGGTGGCGGAGTGGTTCACCGCCCTCGGGCGATCGAACTTCCGTGTCGACCACCTCATCGAGGCCGGCGTCGGCGTGCGCGGACCGGCGCCGACGACACTCATCCTGCGGGCCCGCAAAGAAGGCTCCTGACGCAGCTCCGGCGCTCAGCCGGCGCGCTCGGACTCGGTGATCGTCGCGGTTCGCGGGCGGCCGAACAGGTAGCCCTGGCCGCGGTCGCAGCCCAGCTCGCGCAAGTGGTTGAGCTGGAGCGGTGTCTCCACCCCCTCGGCGACGACGGTCAGGCCGAGCGAATGCCCGAGGCGGATCACCGCTTCGACGATCGACGTGTCATCGCGCTCGAGCCCGAGACCGGCGACGAACGAACGGTCGATCTTGAGCGCCTCGACGGGGAACCGCTTGAGATAGGTGAGCGACGCGTAACCGGTGCCGAAGTCGTCGACCGACAGGTGGACGCCGAGCCCGCGCAGATCGCGCAACGCCGTCGCCGCTGAGGCGGTGTCGGCCATCAGCGCCGTCTCGGTGATCTCCAGCCAGACCGAGTCGGCGTCGACGCCGGTCTCCGCCAGCGCATCGCGCACGATCCCGGCGAAGTGCGGGTCGGCGAGCTGCTGGGTGGCGACGTTGACCGAGAGCGCGCAATCGGCGAAGGGCCGGCCCTGCGCCCGCCAGCGGGCGAGCTGTGCGAGCGAATCGCGGAACACGCGAGCGCCGAGCTCGCCGATCAGTCCGGTCTCCTCGGCCATCGCCATGAACTGCGACGGAACGAGCAGCCCGCGATCGCCGTGCAACCAGCGGGCGAGCAC
This sequence comes from uncultured Ilumatobacteraceae bacterium, assembly GCA_964350535.1. GTDB lineage: Bacteria > Actinomycetota > Acidimicrobiia > Acidimicrobiales > Ilumatobacteraceae > CAYGLH01. The sequence goes on along the minus strand of CAYGLH010000087.1, from coordinate 4,992 downwards.
CTCGAAGCTCACGATCTGGCCGGAGGCGAGGTCGACGATCGGCTGGAAGTACGGGACCAGCTCGCCGCGGTCGAGGCCCTCGCGCAGCTCGCGCCGAGCGCGCAGCCCGTCGATCGCGGGATCGCCGTGCTGGACGTGGGCGATGGTGCGCCCGCGCCCGGTGCCGTGCGCGTCGGCGAGCGCGTGTTCGGCGTCGCGCACCATGTCGACCGCGGTGAGATCGGTGGTGGTGTTGACCCGGTAGCCGATGCTGACGGTGACGATCAGCTCGGTCCCGTCGACGAGCACCGGCCGCTCGACGGCGTCGCGCACCCCGGCGACCAGGGCGTCGGCATCGGCGAACCCGTCGACGAGGAGGGCGAACCGGTCGGTGTCGATCCGCTCCAGCCGATCGCCATCGCGGGTCGCGTCGCGCAGTCGTCGCGTGAGGGCGCGGGTCACGTGATCGCCGACGCCGGCGCCGAGCAGCTGACGTACGTGCTGGAGGTTGTCGGCCTCGACGAGCACGACGGCGAGCTGCCCAGGTCGTGCTGCGTCGAGCAGCACGTCGACCCGGTCGAGCACGGCGGTCCGGTCGCTCACCGGCAGGACGTCGCCCCGACCCTCCACCGTCGGTGTCGTCGGTTCGTCCTCCGCCTCGCGCTCGAGCGGCACGACGTGGGTGATCGCCAGCGGCACACCGTTCTCCACGGTGACCCCGACGCGGGTCCGCGTCCACACGAACCCTCCGTCGCGCACGCGGACGCGTTGGTCGACGCTGTAGGTGTCATCGATCCCGAGCTCGACGCGCGCCCGCACGCCCGCGGTGGCACGCACGTCGTCGGGATGGATCAGCGAGCGCATGTCCGTGCCGAACAGCGACCCGGTCGGGCGATCGACGAGGGCGCCGAGGGCGGCGTTGGCGTCGAGGATCCGCCCGTTGTCGACGCGCACGATCGCCATGGCCACCGGCGCGTCGTCGAACGCCACCCGACGTCGGGCATCGAGGCTCACGGTGACACGATCGGCCGAGGAGGCCGGCGCTCCGGCCGGGGTCGGCGGCGTCCCGGCGGACCCATCGAGGCGCACGGCGACATCGGGGGTGCGCAACGCCACCGCCGAGCGCGGCACCTCGCCCACGGATGCGCGTCGCGCCCGGCGGCGGTGCACCACGACAGCGACGATCCCGGCGAGGACGAGCGCGACGACGAACGCGACCGTCAGGACCAGCGGATCCACGGTGTCACCGTACGGGACGGTGCAGCTGTGACGGTGGATCTCGACGCGCCGGACTCACCGGTGCGCCCACCACTCGTCGAGCCGCTTGCGCGCCTCGGCCTCACCGATCAGGCCCTCCTCGAGGCGGAGCTCCATCAGGAACCGCATCGCCTCGCCGACGGCGGGACCGGGTTCGATGCCGAGGTGGGCGATCACCTCGTTGCCGTCGAGCTCGGGTCGCAACGCGTCGAGCTCCTCTTGCTCGGCGAGGGCGTCGATCCGCTCCTCCAGCTCGTCCATCCGGCGTGACAGGCGCGCCGCCTTCTTGGCGTTGCGCGTGGTGCAGTCGCACCGCGTGAGCACGTTGAGCTCGTGGAGCAGCGGTCCGGCATCGCGCACGTAGCGCCGCACGGCCGAGTCGGACCAGCCCATCGCGTAGGTGTGGAAGCGGAGGTGCAGCGCGACCAGCTCGCTGACCCGTTCGATGTCGTCGTTGGAGTACCGCAGTGCCGTCATCCGTTTGCGCGTCATCCGCGCACCCACCACGTCGTGGTGGTGGAAGGTGGTGCCCTTGCCCTCGCTGTACCCCCGCGTGCGCGGCGTGCCGACGTCGTGGAACAACGCGGCGAGCCGGGTGATGCGGAAGTCGAACGGCGGCGTCCAGCCGTCGGGCGCGTCCGCCGGGCGCTCCGCCGGCCGGACGTTCTCGACGACGGCCAGCGTGTGGGTCAACACGTCCTTGTGGCGGTGGATCGGATCGTGCTCCAAGCGCATCGCCGGAAGCTCGGGGAGGAACTGCTCGGCCAGCCCGGTCTCGAGCAGGAACCACAGCCCGTCGGTCGGATGATCGACGACCATCAGCTTGTCGAGCTCGTCGCGGATGCGTTCGGCCGACACGATCTCGAGACGTGACGCCATCTCCTTGGCAGCAGCCCGCAGATCGTCCGTCGGGGCCAGCTCGTAGCCGGCGATGAAACGCGCCGCGCGCATCATCCGCAGCGGATCGTCGCCGAAGCTGGCCTCCGGACCGAGCGGCGTCTTCAGGACGCGGGCGACGAGATCGACCGCGCCGCCGTACGGGTCGACCAGCGCCGGCTCGTCGGCGGTGAGGTCGAGCGCCATCGCGTTGACCGTGAAGTCGCGCCGCGACAGGTCGGTGTCGATGTCGTCGGCGTACTCGACGTGCGGCTTGCGCGAGTCGTCGGTGTAGGCCTCTGCACGAAAGGTCGTGATCTCGTAGGTCCGCGGTCGCCCGGTGTCGGGATCGACGCGCTGCGCACCGATCGTCCCGAACCGCTCGCCCTGCGTCCACACCGCGTCGGCCCACCCGGCGAGGCACCGTTTGATCTGGTCCGGCCGGGCGTCGGTGGTGAGATCGAGATCGATCTCCTCGACCGGGCGATCGACGAGGAGGTCACGCACGGACCCGCCGACGAGGTAGAGCGAATGGCCGCGCGACCCGAAGCGCTCGGCCAGGGGAGCGAGCTCGTGCAGCACCGGTGCGAATCGTGCGGGGACCACGGGCACCAATGTACGGCGATCCTCACGGCGCGACCGGTGCCGCCGGCATGCCGCCCTCGGCGTGCCGCAGCACCCATCATCCTCTACCGTCGGATCCGTGAACACGGCGACCGCCGCCCGGGCGGTACGAGGGCGGCTGGGAACTTGGCCTGACGACCCGGCCGTCGGACACCTCGTGCTGCTCGACCACACGATGCGCCCGGGCCCGGCCGACGTCGCCGGGTGGGTCGACGCGTCGCGCAGCCGGGGCGACCGGGCGCTGCGGACGGGCGCCCTGTTCCCGCACTCGGCCAGCGAGTTCGTCGCGGCCGGGTTCAGGTCGATCGACGCGCTGACGCTGCTCGACATCGACCTCGTCGCCCGCCGTCGTCGACGCGGACACTCGCTCGGTCGCGTCGCCCGCGGCGCGATCGGTCGCGGGCCGTCGCACCGCATGGGCGGCGGCGATCTCGACGAGGCGGCCGAGCTCGACCGCCGCTGCTTCCCCGAGCCGTGGGGCAACGATGCAGCCGCGCTGCGCACCATCCGGTCGGCCACGCCGGCCAACCGGTCGCGCGTCGTCCGCCTCGACGGGCGCATCGTCGCGTTCGCCATCACCGGCCGGGCGGGCCGGACGGGTTATCTCCAGCGTCTCGCCGTCGACCCCGAGGCCCGGCGGCACGGGATCGGTCGCGCCCTCGTCGAGGACGCCTGCGACTGGATGTCCCGCCACGGTGCCACCCGCGGCATCGTCAACACGGCGGTGACGAACGATGCCGCGCACCGGCTGTACGCCTCGTGTGGGTTCCAGCGGCGCCCGGAGACCCTCCACGTCCTCGAGCTCGACCACGGCGGCGTCCGGTGATGGGCGACCGCGCCGCAGGACGATCGCAACCGGCAGTCCGCGGCGGGTGCGTCGCCCCCGGCCGGCTCGCTGCGCTCGTGGCGGCAGCGCTCGCGAGCGTGTGCGCGGCCCTCGCCGTGCCGCCGCCCGCGCTCGAGGCTCGATCGCCCGAGCACGCCGACCTGATCGCGCAACCCGCTCCGTCGAACGGGCCCCTCCGGCTCGATCTGGTCGACCAGGAGCTGGCGTTCGAAGCCGACGGGACGATCCAGGTGATCTACCGGGTCTCCGGCGCTGCGGCGGCGATCGACCAACTCGCCGAACCCGGCCCGCCGACCCCGACGACCACCGCGACGACCACCGCGACGCCCGACGCCGAACAGCCCGCTGTGGACCCGCCCGTCGAGGAGCCGCCACCAGTGGCCGTGACCGTTCGCGTCTCGAACTACCCGGCGCTCGACACCACCGACACGGTGGCGGACCATGTCGGTCCCGACGCCGTCGTCCCCGACCTCGACGACGCGCTCGACGGCGTGCAGTACGACGAGGCCCGGCGCTTCGTCGAGGTGCACGACGATGGGACCGCGACCATGACGTTGGAGATCGCCACCGACCGCGAGCCGAGCACCGCGGAGCGCCTCAAGTTCGAGGGACCGGGGATCTACCCACTCTGGGTCGTCCTGCTCGTCGGCGATCCGGACGCCCCGTCGGCCAGCGCTGCGGCCGGCACGATCGTGCAACGCCTGCCCGGCGTCGGCGACGGGCGCGGCGCCGAACCGGTCGATCTCGCCACCGTCGCCGCCATCGCCGATCCCGGCCCGTTGGCCGCCGCACCCGAGCTCGATGCCGCAGCGGACGCGCTCGACGCGCTGGCCGGCAGCGCAGCCGCCACCGATGTCGCGTTGGCGATGGCGATCCCGCCCAGCGTGCTCGGGCCCGCCACCGCCACGCCGGACCAGCAGGCAACGCTCGGCGACGCGTTCGTCGACGACGAGCTGCTGGCGCTGCCGGCCGTGCCGTTCGATGTCTCGGCGGCGGCTGCGGTCGGGCGGGTCGACGCCTTCGCCGCGGAGCTGGTGCGGGGCGAGGACGAGTTGACGACCGATCTGCCGACCACCCCGGTGCGTCGCGACATCTGGCTCGTGACGGAACCGCTCAGTGGCGCCGGCGCGCAAGCGCTGCGCGAGCGTGGTGTCCGTCTGTTGGTCGTGACCGAGGACGTCTACACCGAGACCGTCGCCGACGACCTGCCGCGCACCGATCTGTTCGTCGACGTCGCCCTGCCCGACGGCCAGACCATGCCGATGATCGTCATCGACCCGCTCGGCCGCGAGATGACCACCGCCGTCGCCGATGCGGTGCTCGACGACCGGACGACCACCGGGTGGGCCGGCGCTACCATCGGCACGTTGATCCGCGACGGTGAGGACGACGGTGCCAGCGAGCGCCGC
>CAYGLH010000086.1:8465-11117 GCA_964350535.1 uncultured Ilumatobacteraceae bacterium | reverse complement strand
CGAGCCGAGGTCACGGTGCCGTCCAGCCGTGGAGGAGGAGGTCGAGCGTGCCGTCGATCATCTCGTCGAGGGTCAGTTCGCCGTTCGGGTCGTAGGTGCGACAGAGCGTGTTCAACGCGCCGAAGAACGCGGAGGAGGCGACCACCGGGTGGAGGTCGCGCAGCTCGCCCGCGGCGACCGCTCGCCGGACGATCGAGCGGGCCGCCTCTTCGTGCTCGTGGAGCAGCGCGGCGGTGCGGTCGTGCGCGGCGAGGAGGTCGACGTTGCTGATGATCAGCTGTCCCGAGGGTCGGTCGACGGCGAACCGCACATGCGTGCGACCGAACGCGACGAGCTCGTCGGTCGGTGTCGGGTCGGGACCGGCCAGGTCGGCGGCCTCGGCCCGGATCGCCAGCAGGCCGTCTTCGAGGACGAGCGCCAGCAGCGCGTCGCGGCTGTCGACGTAGTAGTAGAGCGCACCCTTCGACAGCCCGACCCGGGCGCCGACGGCGGCGAGCGTGGTGCCTGCGAGACCGGCCTCGCGCAGCTGGTCCTCGGTGGCGGCGATGATCAACTCACGCCGCTGACGACGTCTCGTGGCGGCTCGCGAGGGTGCGTCGCCCTTGACAGTTTCGACCATGGGTCGAATAATAGACCATTATGCGACGCGAGATGGAACTCGAGCTCGGCGACGAGCTCCTGGCAGCGATCGAGGCCGGGCCCGTGCCCGCCACCGCACCGTTCACTGCGATCGACCCCACCGCCTACACGAGTCCTGAGGTCCACCGGCGGGAGGTGGCGGCGATCGCCGCCCACCCCGTCGCCGCGGTGGCGTCGAGCGAGCTCGCCGCACCGGGCGAGTTCGTCACGGTCGAGCTCGCCGGCGTGCCGATCATCGTCACCCGCGATCGCGCCGGTCACGTCCATGCGATGCGCAACGTCTGCGCGCACCGCGGCGCCACCGTCGAGACCCGCCAGTCCGGATCGGCACGGATCTTCTCCTGCGGCTTCCACGCCTGGTCGTACGAGCTCGACGGTTCGCTGCGCGCCGTGTCCGACGCCGGCCTCTTCTCATCCGAGCCGTGCGCCGGCGGGCTGCGTCGACTCGCCGCCGAGGAGCGACACGGGCTCGTCTGGGTGACGCCCGACGCCGACGCCGCCCCGGCGACGGTCGCCGATTGGCTCGGCGACAGCGTCGACGAGCTGCTGCGCGAACTCGGACTCGGCGAGATGGTCCACCACGCGGCGACCGAGTACGACCTGGCGTGCAACTGGAAGCTGCTCACCGACGGCTTCCTCGAGCTGTACCACCTCAAGTACCTGCACCGCAGCTCGATCGCGCCGTACTTCCCCGCCAACCTGACCGACGGCCACCGCGCCGGTCCCCACTTCGTCAACTGGCTGCCGAAGAACCGGCTCGTCACGCAACTCACCGAGCGCTCGCGCGACGAGTGGCAGGTGCTCGCCGGCCTCACCGGAGCGATCGTGCTGGTGCCGGGCACGGTGGTGCAGTGGCAGGCCGGACACGTCGAGCTGTTCTCCTTGCGGCCACACCCGGCCGACCCGACGCGCACCACCGCCCGTCTGACGATGCTCGTCCCCGCCGACCGCGCCGACGAGACCGAGCTGTGGGACCGCAACTGGGAACGCGTGTGCGTGACGATCCCCGACGAGGACTTCGCCGCCGCCGTCGACGTGCAACGCAACATCGATGCCGGCGCCGTCGAGCAGATCCGCATCGGCGCCAACGAGCACCTGCTCGCCGACCATCTCCGCGCGGTCGACACCGTCAGCGGCGCCGGCGACCCCTGCCGATCGGCCGAGCCGGTCGCGGTGCGCTGAATCCGCGCTGCGATCCGCGCACCAGAAGGCGCTCGCAGCTCACCGCCGCGCAATGGGGCTCGCGAAGGTCGACACGGCCGCACGTGCCCGTCGCCGCAGGTCGGCCGGGGATGCGCCGCTGCGGGCGAGGGCCATCAGGCCCTGCATGGCGAGCGTCAAGGTCGCGACGACATCGCCGGGGTCGACGCCGGGGGCGAGACGTCCGAGCTCGGCCGCACGGTCGACCTCCCGGCCGAAGCCGGCCTCGATCACGGCGATCCCGCGCGCGAGCGCCGCCTCGAGCTCGGCGTCGGCGTCGGCCGCCTCCAGAGAGGTGGTGGTGAGCAGGCACCCCCACAGTCGGCCGCCGTCGCCGGACTGGGTGACCGACCGCTCGAGGAACTTGGTGATGTTGACGATCGGGTCGCCCGTCCCCGGCAGGTGCTTGTCGATGCGACGACGGACCACGCGATCGACGTAGTGGTCGACCACCGCCACGCCGAGGCCGTCCTTGGTGCCGAACCGCCGGTAGATCGACGGTGCCTTCAGGTCGAGCGCGGCTTCGAGGTCGCGGATCGACGTCTGCGACCAGCCGCCCTGCCAGAAGGTGGTCATCGCCCGGTCGAGGATCTCCGCGTCGTCGAACTTCGGTGTGCGTCCCATGGTTCACTTGCAAAGATAGCAGTCGCTATCTAATGTGGCGAGCACCACCGGCCGCCACCACGTCCCACCGCCCTTGCCGCCACCCTTCCAGCGGTTGTATTCGTAGTAGAACCAGCCGGACAGACCAAGGTCATCGTTCTTGCCGTTGGCACCGACGCCGAACTGGAAGGGCATCTTGCCGTCCGACGG
>CAYGLH010000086.1:3722-8455 GCA_964350535.1 uncultured Ilumatobacteraceae bacterium | reverse complement strand
CGCGGCGCAGTGTTCGTTCTGGTGCGACGACAACGACGACTGACCGGTCGGCCGCCCCGACGCCGTCGGTCAGCAGCGGGAGGCTTACTGTTGGTCGGGACCGCCCCGACCCACAGGAGGCCGACATGTCCGACTTCGACACCACGCCGCTCACCAAGCAGTACCAGACCGTGAACGGCAAGCAGATGGCGTACCACGAGCGGGGCGAGGGCCGATCGATCGTGTTCCTCCACGGCAACCCGACGTCGTCGTACCTGTGGCGCAACATCATCCCGCACCTCTCCGGCTCGGCCCGCTGCATCGCGCCCGACCTGATCGGTCAGGGCGACTCGGACAAGCTCGACGACACCGGCCCCGACTCCTACCGATTCGTCGAGCACCGCGACTACCTCGACGGGCTGCTCGATCAACTCGACCTCGGCGACGACGTCGTGTTCGTGATCCACGACTGGGGTTCGGCGCTCGGGTTCGACTGGGCCAACCGGCACCGCGACCGGGTCGCCGGCATCGCCTTCATGGAGGCGATCGTCCGTCCCGTCACGTGGGACCAGTGGCCGGAGGCGGCTCGCGGCATCTTCCAAGGCTTCCGGTCCGAGGCCGGGGAGGAGATGGTGATCGACAAGAACCTCTTCGTCGAGGCGGTGCTGCCCGGGTCGATCATCCGCAGCCTCACCCAGGAAGAGCACGACGAGTACCGTCGACCGTTCGTCGAACCCGAGCACCGCCGGCCGACGCTGACGTGGCCGCGCCAGATCCCGATCGAGGGCGAACCGGCCGACGTGGTCGAGATCGTCCAGTCCTACGCCGACTGGCTCGAGACGAGCGACGTGCCGAAGCTGTTCGTCAACGCCGACCCCGGCGCCATCCTCACCGGGCCTCAGCGCGACTTCGTCCGCAGCTGGCCCAACCTCACCGAGGTCACCGTTTCCGGCAGCCACTTCATCCAGGAGGACAGCCCGCACGAGATCGGCGAGGCGGTCGCCGCCTGGCTCCCGACGGCGAACCGCTGACGACGGGGCCCGGGTCGAGGGGCGATCTCAGTCCTCGCTCGACGCGCCGACCGACGACAGTGAACCGTCGAGCGGACACCGGTTGAGGTGACACGGCTCGGGGACGACCTCCTCCTCGCGCACCGCATCCTCCGGCTCCTCACCGCCGTACAGCGCGCCCTTCGGGAGCAGGAGCAGCGCGCCCACGCCGGCAGCGGCCACGATCGCCGCCGACAGCACCATGGCGCGGTCGAAGCCGGGTTCCAGCAGTGCGGGGTCGCCGAGCGCATCGCCGGTGAGCCCGACGAAGCCCGGGATGGCGGCGACGGCGAGAAGTCCGCCGGTGCGGGCGACCGCATTGTTGACGCCGGAGGCCGCGCCCGCTCGTTCGTCCGGCACCGACCCCAGCGCGGTGGTCGTCACCGGTGCCACGATGCCGGCCAGGCCGAGCCCGAACACGACGACGGCCGGCAACACGTCGCCGGCGAAGGTGGCGTCCGGACCGATGCGGGTGGTCATCACCATGCCCACAGCGACGACGATCGGGCCGATGGTGAGTGGGGGCCGAGGACCGATCTTGACCACCACGTCGCCCATCCGCGGCGACAAGAGCAGGAGGATCAGGGTGACCGGCAACAGCGCGGTGCCCGCAGCCAGCGGCGACCAGCCGGCCACCACCTGCAGCTGGATCGACAGGAGGAAGAACAGCACGCCCGTACCGCCGTAGATCGCGAAGGTGAGCCCGTTGGCGACGCTGAAGGTACGGTCGGCGAACAGCTCCATCGGCACCATCGCGTGGTCGCGCCCGCGCTCGCGGAACCAGAGCCCGAACAGGCTCAGCACACCGCGCAGACCGGCGGCGAGCTCGAGCGTGGACAGCCCGCCCTCGGGTCCTTCGATCAGCGCGAACGACAGCCCGCCGAGTGCGACGGCCACCAGCACCGCGCCGGCCCAATCGAGTGGCGAGCGGCGCGCCTCGTGGTCGACGGTCTCGGGCACCCAGCGCGACAACACGAGCACCGCCACCGCGACCGGCAGGTCGACCACGAAGCCCCACCGCCACGACACCTCGACGAGCAGCCCACCGACCAGCGGCCCGATCGCCCCGGCGACACCGCTGATCCCGGACCATGCCCCGACGCCTCGACCGCGGTCCTGGCGGCGCAACGACGACTCGATGATCGCCAGGCTGCCAGGTGTGAGGAGCGCCCCGCCCACGCCCTGGAGCAGCCGGAAGCCGATGAGCGATGGGACGTCCCAGGCGACGGCGCACAGTAGCGACGCCACGGCGAACCAGACCACACCGATGCGGTAGATGCGGATCCGGCCGTACCGATCGCCGAGCGATCCTCCGATCAGGATCAGCGCTGCGAGCGTCAGCGTGTAGCCGTTGATGATCCACTTCTGTCCCGCCGAACCGGCGTCGAGGTCGCGGGCCAGGGTCGGCAACGCCACGTTGACGACGGTGGCGGTGAGCGACGCCACCGCGGAGCCGAGCACGACCGTGGCGAGCACCACGCGCCCGCGCGCCGAGTCGAGCTCGATCTGCTCGTCGGCCGCCTCGTGCGGGTCCACGTCGGCTCCCTCGCGCTACCCGCCCGTCGAGGGCGCGCACTCCGCACCGACGGGACAGAACGCGTACACCTGCTCGTAGATCCAGTCACCGGCGCCCGTGTAGAGCAGGTCGGCCGAGTAGATGAGCGAGTCGCGTTCCTCCTCGGGGAAGATGTGCGGCGACTTGCGCGCCTCCGACAGGAAGAACCCGGCGGTGGCCTGTGACGCGGCGATCGCGTCAGGCGAGTGGTTCAGGTTGGAGTAGTCGGCGTTCTGGCTCCACTCGAAGTTGTTCTTCTCGGGATGCCACTGCGTGCCGTAGAACGGGTAGTCCCGCGCCTCGATCGTGCTGACGAACTCGACGCCGTCGGGCGTCTCGTTCACCGACAGCAGGTCGAAGAACTCGTTGAGTGCGGGGTTGTCCTCGTACTCGCTGAGCAGCAGTCCGTGCTCGTGCGAGTTGAAGGCGATCGCCTGCTCGGCGAGCGCCTGCACGACCGCTGACGGCATCGCCGAGAACAGCCGGCTGTCGGCGGCGTCGGGCGTGTACTGCAACGGCAGCGGCAGGTTCACCGCTTCGACGTCGTCGCTGATCACACTCCCGTCCTCGGTCTCGAGCACCGCGAGCTCCTCGAAACCGAGGCACGTCCCCCAGATGGGGAAGTACACGCCGTCGTCGTTGGCCCGTTTGGCGAGCTGCCACAACTGCTCGCCCTCCTCGGTGTAGACGTCGTCGGGATCGATGCCCTGGTTGCCGCCGGGGAACAGCACACCGCTGACCTTGGCGAACACGTCCTCGTAGTAGTCGTCGTCCTGCCCGAGCAGGATCGGGAGCACTCGTCCACCGGCCTGGCCGATCCAGTTCACGTAGCTCGCCGGGATCATGTAGCGGTAGGACGACAGTTCTCGCTGGACGGTCGGATCGATCGAATCCGAGTCGGTGATCGTGTCGGTCTCCTGACTGAACACACCGATCACCGGACGATCGTTCACCTCACTCGGGTCGTCAGCGGCCGACGTGGAGTCAGCGACGGTGGTCGGCGCCGATGTGGTCGCCGCGCCGCCCGCCCCGCCGGAGTCCTGACCGGTGTCGTCGCAGCCGACGGCGACCAGCAGCGCCGCCCCCACGATGGCCCCGCCGACACGCCGCCGCGACATCCCCATGCCGGCGACGGTAGTGGAACGGGCGGCTCAGGTCTGGCGGTCGTAGTACTCCTTCTGGGCCGGGTAGTAGTCGTCCCATTCGGGGAGCGGGGAGCCGACGTGGGTGGCGACGAGCATGTCGAGGTAGTACTCCCAGCCAGGTCCCGTGTCGCCGGGCGTCGACGCGTCGTCGAGGTGCTGGACGAACGTGAGGACCGTGCGGCCACCCTCGGCGCGCAGGGTGGCCTCGAGCAGCCACGACCCGTGTTCGTCCACCGCGGACAGCGCGAGGTGGTGGGGAGGATCGCAGGCGTCGATGGTCATGTCACCCTCGGGAGCGTCGTCGCCCTCGTGGGTCATGCGGTAGCGGATCGTGCGACCGACGCCGGGCTCGCCGGTCCAACTCGCGAACCAGCGGGCCGTGCGCTCGGGTTCGGTGATGCTGGCCCAGACGTCCTCGACCGACCCGCTGAACGACCGCTCGAGGACGAGGTCGTGGCCGCCGGCCTCGGTGGGAACGATCCGTCCGGTCGGTGCGGGCGCGTCGGCGCCGGCGGACGAGTTGGACGAGTTGGGGGTGGTGTTCATGCGGTGCGCTCCTCGCTGGCTGGTGGGGTGTGGGTCGACGTCTCGGTGGCGTCGCGACGATGGCGTCGGGTCCGGTGAACCTCGGTGGCGAGCGCGTCGAAGTGGGTGTTCCAACGCGTCACCGGTGTGTCGTCGGCGGCCGCCGCCAGACCTCGGAACGGCTCGAGCCACCGGTCGATTTCGGCGAGCGGGCGGGCATCGAGCGTGTAGATGCGCTGACGTCCGTCGGCAGAGCTGTGCACGAGGCCGCCCTCGCGCAAGACGCGCAGGTGTCGAGAGATGGCGGGCCGGCTGATGTCGAAGTGCTCGACGATCGCATTGGCCACCATCGGCCCGGCGCGCAGCAGCGTCAGGATCTCCCGGCGAACCGGGTCGGCGATCGCTGCGGCGACGTCATCCACGCCGTAAGTGTAACCGATTGGTTACTTATCTGGCGCGGTCCGGCATGACCGGCGCGAT
>CAYGLH010000086.1:0-3712 GCA_964350535.1 uncultured Ilumatobacteraceae bacterium | reverse complement strand
CGTCGTCGAGATGCGTCAGCACGTCGACCCCGCCAGTGAGGTCGACGCGCTGGCCGATGAGCCGGTCGGGCCGCAGATCGCCGCCGGCAACGAGGTCGAGCACGCCGCGCAGGCCGGACGGGGCAATGCCGTGCGAACCCACGAGAGTCAGCTCGTGGGCGACGACGCGCGCCGCGATCACGTCGCCGAAGGCCGACGGGCCGGGCAACAGACCGACCTGGACGTGCCGTCCGCCGCGCCGCAGCCCAGCGATTGCGTCGGCGACGACCTTCAGTGCGCCGACCGCGTCGAGCGAGATCTGCGGGCCACCTCCGTCGAGCTCGGCCAGGCGCGATCGGGCCTCGTCCGGGGCGAAGGCCGCCACGGCGCCAACATCGAGCGCGAGCGCCCGAGCCTCCGGCCGCGGATCGATGCCGATCGGCTTGGCGCCGACCGCGGCGGCGATCATCACCGCCGACACGCCCACGCCGCCGCAGCCGTAGACCGCCACCCAGTCGTCCGGGCCGACGCGACCCTGGTCGATGACCGCGCGGTACGCGGTCGAGAACCGGCAGCCCAGCGCCGCACCGGTGACGACGTCGACAGCGTCGGGCAGCTGCACGAGGTTGAAGTCGGCATTGCGGATGAGCACCCGCTCGGCGAACGACCCCCAATGGGTGAACCCGGGCTGGGTCTGCTCGGGACAGATCTGTGGTTGACCGGATGCACAGAACGTGCACCTGCCGCAGCCCGACACGACCTGCACGGCGACGCGGTCGCCGGGTGACCAACGCTCGACGGCGCCGCCGACCTCGGCGACAACGCCGGCGAACTCGTGGCCCGGCACATGCGGGAACCGGACGATGTCGGTGTCGTGGCCCTGCCAGCCGTGCCAATCGCTCCGGCAGATGCCGGTCGCCCCCACCTCGATGACCACATCCGTGGCGTCGGCAACCGGGTCGGCGAGCTCCCCGACGACCACGGGTCCTCCGAACTCCGAGTACGACGCGGCACGCATCTACCGATCCTCCCACGTCGTCGGACCGCTGAGGCGCGCGCGGGGATCCCGCGCGCACTGGCAATCGGCCTCGCCGTGTGCGACAGTCAGCGGTGCTGCGGCGAGTGGGGAGGTGACGGCCGAGATGACGAGCGACGACGAGCCGAAGGGCTGGGACCTCGGTTGGTACCCGGACCCCGACGAGCCGGGGACGGAACGCTTCTGGAACGGTGCCACGTGGACGCAACGGCGCGACGCGACTGCAGCACCCGAGCACGGCCTCGACGCCGACGAACCGAAGCGGTCGACCGTGTGGCTGGTCCTCGGCGCCATGGCGGTCGTCGCACTCGTGGGCGTGGTGTTGCTCGTCGTGCTCATCGACGGCAGCGACCCGATCGTCGAGGACGACGACGCGGAGTTCCGCGAGGTGTCGGTCAGCGACTGCGAGGCGCCCGGCGCACTGACGGCCCAGCAGGTGCGCGGGTCGGTCGAGAACGGGTCGTCGGAGCGCAGCGACTACCGGATCGACGTCGCCGTGTTCTCCGCCGACGGCACGCGCATCGGAACCGGCACGACCGACGTCCGCGACGTGGAGCCGGGCCAGCGCGCCGTGTGGTCGAGCGACACCGACACCGCAGAACAGGACTGGGACGAGGGCGCGACGTGCGAGGTGCTCGACGTCGAGCGGACCGCGTCGCTCTGAGTCGCGCTGACGCGTCTGGGCAGCCCGCGCGACAAACGCTCAGTCGCTGGCGGGGAGCGGCTTTGCTTCTTTGAGCGACAGCACGGCGCCACCGATCGCGGGCAGGCCGGCGCCGGGCTTGGTGCACAGCAACTCGAGCGTGTCGCCGTCGTCGACGTACCGCTTGCCGACCAGCGCACCGCCGTCGTGGCCGGACGCAGCACCGGCCGACGGATCGCGATCACCGTCGTCGGTCAGCGCGGGCGATCCGCCGATCGTGAGCTCGACCTCGTCGGCCGGCGCCTTGACCACGATGAGCTCCGTCGAACAGACGGCGCTGAAGAGGCGCGTCCCCGGCTTGAGCGACAGTGACATCTGGATTCCTTTCGGTCGTCGGATCGGGCACTCGTACGGAGGTCACGTCGAGTCGTCGACGAGCTCCCGCAGTACCACTCTGCGGACCATCTTGCCAGTCTCGGTGTACGGGAGCGAGGAGCGGAAGACGATCCGGTCCGGGGTCTTGGAGCCGCGCAGGCGCCCGCGCACGACCTCGCGCAACTCCTCGTCGGTGGCGGTGGACCCGCTGCGTAGCACGACGGCCGCGACGATCCGTTGGCCCCATTCGTCGTCGGGTACCCCCACCACACACACCTCGGCGACGTCGGGGTGTTCGAGCAGCACGGTCTCGATCTCGGCCGGGGCGATGTTCTCGCCGCCGCGGATGATCGTGTCGTCGGCCCGACCCTCGATGAACAGGTATCCCTCGTGATCGACCCATCCGCGATCGCGGGTGCAGAACCACCCGTCGGCGTCCAACACGCTCCCGGTGGCGTACTCGCCGGAGATCTGTGCGCCGCGCAGGTAGAGCATGCCCGGCTCGCCGGATGCGACCGGCCGGTCGGCGTCGTCGCGCACCTCGACCTCGACGATGGGGAGCACCCGCCCGGCCGACGACAACCGAGCCCGCACCGCCGGATCGTCGGAGGTGACGGCGGCGCGATGGTCGTCGGGGCCGAGGACGGCGATCGTCGACGCCGTCTCGGTCAGCCCGTAGGCATTGACGAAGCCGGTGTCGGGAAACGCCGCCAACGCGTCCACCAGCACCCGCTCGGACACCTTCGCTCCGCCGTAGGACAGCGTTCGCAGCGACGGCACGTCGGCAGGTGCACCGTCGAGGGCGGCGACGATCCGCGCCAACATCGTCGGTACCACCATCGCGTTGGTCACCGCCTCGTCGCGGACCGTCGACAGCCAGCTGTCGGGATCGAAGCTGCGCAGGAAGATCAACCGTCGTCCGGCGAACAGGTTGGACAGCAGGTTGGCCACCCCGGCGACGTGGTAGGGCGGCACGGCGATCAGGACGGCGTCGTCCTCCGCGGCGCTGGCGAACTCGACCGTGCCGAGGAGGTACGCCATCAAGTGACGGTGGCGCAACAGCGCCGACTTCGGCGCGGAGGTGGTTCCGCTGGTGAACAACACGACCGCGACCGCGTCGTCGTCGAACTGTGGATCGAGCGGCTCGTGCTCGTCGGGGAGGCCGGCAAGCCAGTCGTCGAACACCACCGCGCCGCGCAGCCGATCGGCCGAGGCACGGTCGGCGAGCACGAGCGCGTCCGGATAGCGCCCGACGAGCTCCGTCAGCTGGGCGTCGTCGAGCCGGTAGTTCACCGGGACGTACGGCACGCCGGCGACCGCTGCTGCGAACAGGGCCACGGGCAGAACGGGGTGGTTCTCGCCGACGTACACCACGGCGCTCCGCTCCCCGACCGTCGCTCCCCCGGCGCGCGCCAGGCGAGCCAGGTCGACACCGGTCAACGCCTCGTCGCCGCGTCCCAGGAGCCGGCGCTCGGCACACCCGGACTCCACCATGTCGAGCAGAGATGACAGGTGCACGAGGCGGACGCTAGCGAACGACGTCGCCCTGCCCGAACGCGAGCGCTGCGCTCCTGCCAACGCCCGTCACGGGCCCTCCCGCGGTGCGGTGGGAACGAGCAACGGTTCGGTCGCGAAGTCGCCGTGGGCGGACCGCCACTCGGCGAGCAGCGCGATCGCGT
>CAYGLH010000085.1:0-11177 GCA_964350535.1 uncultured Ilumatobacteraceae bacterium | reverse complement strand
GAACTGGGCATCCGCCTCGTCGATGACGATGAGCCCGGAGGCCTCGTCGAGCAACTGGAGGACGCGGTCGCGCGGTTCGACCAGGCCGGTGGGATTGTTCGGCGAGGTGAGGAACACGACGTGCGGGTCGGCGTCGGCGAGCACCCGGCTGACCTCCGCCGGGTCGAGTGTGAAGTCTGCGGCGCGTTCGCCCTCGACGACGCGAGCGCCCGTGACGCGGGCGATCTGGGCGTGCATCTGGTAGGTCGGTTCGAACGTCGCCACGGTCCGCCCAGGTCCGGCATACGCCAGGAGCAGGGTCTGGAGCACCTCGTTGGACCCGTTCGCCGCGAAGATCTGGGCCGGGTCGACCCCGTGCAGGTCGGCGATCGCCTCGCGCAGCGCCGTGGCAGCCCGGTCGGGGTACCGGTTCCAATCGATCCGCGACACCTCGGCGGCGAGCGCGTCGCGGAAACCGGCAGGTGGCGGCTCGGGCGACTCGTTCGTGTTCAGCCGGACGCGCACGTCGACCTGGGCCGAGTGGTAGCCCTCGAGGGCCACGAGGTCGTCGCGCACTGCGATCACCTCGGCAGCCTACAAAGCCGGTCCCGCCGCCTCCCAGGAGCTTCGACCGGTAGGTTGCGCGGGTGCCGCCCTCCGCCGAGTCGACCGCCACCCAGCTCGCCACGTTCGCCGACACGCTCGCCGACTACCGCCGCCGGGTGGCCGATCTCGCCGAACCGTTCGTCGGAACCGAGCGCGACGACATCGTCACCGCGATCCACGAAGCCGAACGGCAGCTGCGCAATGCCGAACGGGCGCTGGTCCGGGCGGCTCGCACCGCCGAGCTCTGAGCGACCGCACTCGCCCGAAAACGTGGCGACGGCCCCTGGTGGGAGGGGCCGTCGCTCGAGTGCGACGCCGGGCGGCGGATCCCAGCGGTCGCTGCTACCAGGTGGCGGGAACCTGGCTGGTACCTCCCAGTATACACTGGCCCTCTTTTCCCGCAAGGGAGCGACCCTCGCCGAGCGGGCCGCGCAGGCCGTCGTCCCAGCGCTACCGTCGAGCGGGTGAGCTCCATCGAGGCCGTCGTCCCTGCGCCCGCGCTGGCCACCCGTCTCGGGCCGCTCCTCGACGACGCCGCCGGCGCCGATGGTCGCCCGGCGCTGTCCGACCATCTGATGCTCGACCTGACGTCCCACGACGGCGACGCCGTCGGCGTCCTCGCCGTGCGCGATGCGAGGCCGATCGCGTACGCCCAGGCGTCGCGGGCCAACGAGGGGTTCACCTCCGAGGTGGTCGTCCACCCAGATGCGCGAGCCGATCCCGAGCTCCTCGACGACATCGTCGCGGCCCTCACCGCGGCGGTCGCCGCAGCCGGGGGCGGACAACTCGACTGGTGGATCCACCGTCCGAGCCCAGCCACGGCCGACGCTGCCGAACGGCACGGATTCCGGACCGTCCGGTCGCTCCACCGGATGGCGGCGCCACTCCCCGTCGAGCGCCACGCCGAGGTCGAGACGCGAGCGTTCGTCGCGGCCACCGACGAGGAGCCGTGGTTGGCCGTGAACAACCGAGCCTTCGCCGAGCACGGCGAGCAGGGCGGCTGGACGCTCGCCACGCTGCGCCAACGCGAGGCCGAGGAGTGGTTCGACCCTGCCGGCTTCCGCGTCCACGAGCGCGACGGGCGGATGGCGGCGTTCTGCTGGACGAAGGTGCACGGCTCCGATCCGGAGTTCGACGGGGCGGCGGTCGGCGAGATCTACGTGATCGCCGTCGATCCCGACTTCCACGGACTCGGCCTCGGTTCGCAGTTGACCCTGGCCGGGCTCGACCACCTCAGCGCACAGGGTCTGCAGCACGCCATCCTCTACGTCGACGCGGCGAACGAGGTCGCCGTGTCGATGTACGAGCGGCTCGGCTTCGCGATCGCGTCGACGAGCATCGCGGTCCGCCGCGAGGTCGTGGCGTGACCACCTCCACCCTCCCCCGCTGGGACGTCTCGGACATCCACCCCTCCCTCGACGCCCGCTCGCTCCAGGAACACCTCGAGCGGGCCGGCGCCGACGCCGAACGGCTCGCCGCGCTCTTCGACGAACTGGGCGTGCGCGACACCGAGCCACGACCACCCACTCCTGCCGACGGTGACCGGGCCGACCGGGTGATCGAGGCGTACAACCGCGTCGCCGCCGACCTCACGGTGCTGCGCAGCTACGTCCACGCCCACGTGTCCACCGACTCGCGAGACGACCGTGCACAGGCGCTGGCCACGGAGGTCCAATCGATCGAGGCGTCGCTGCGGCCGTTGTTGGCGCGCCTCGCCGAGTGGACGGCAGCGCTGGGCGCCGACGCACTCGCCGGTGTCAGCGCCGAGGCGCGGGACCATCGGGGGCCACTGACCCGTCTCGCGTCGCGAGCCGACCACCAGATGGGAGAGGCCGAGGAACACCTCTACGCAGAGCTGGCATCGACCGGATCGGCGGCGTGGGCCCGCCTGCAGCGCGACCTCACGTCCCAGCTCGATGCGCGCGTCGAGCTCCCGGCCGGGCCGGCGACGTTGCCCTTGACCGCGGTCCGCGGACTCGCCACCGACCCTGACCCGGCCGTGCGCCGCGCCGCCTACGACGCCGAGATGTCCGCCTGGCCGACGATCGAGACCGCCGTCGCAGCGGCGCTCAACGGCGTGAAGGGCGAGGCGGTCGTGGTCAACCGACGTCGCGGCTGGGACGACCCGCTGGATGCCGCGCTGTTCGCCAACAGCGTCAGCCGGTCCACGTTCGACGCGATGCACGACGCCGTCTCGGCGTCGCTCGACGACCTGCGCGGCTGGATGCGCACGAAGGCCGGGCTGCACGGTCACGACCCGTCGGCCGGCTTGCCGTGGTGGGACCTGGTCGCCCCGCTCCCGAGCGTCGCCACGAGCGTCGATTGGGAGCGCGGCCTCGACACTGTGCGGTCGGCGTTCGCGGACTACGCCCCGCACCTCGGCGGCCTCGTCGACCGGGCGCTCGCCGAGCGCTGGATCGACGCCGAGCCGCGAAGCGGCAAGACCGGCGGGGCGTTCTGCATGGGGGTGACGGGCGACCGGTCGCTCGTGTTGTTGAACTGGTCGGGATCTGCCGACTCGGTGCAGACCACCGCCCACGAGCTCGGCCACGCCTACCACAACACCACGCTCGCCGAGCGGACGCCGCTCCAGCGGCGGCTGCCGATGGCCCTGGCCGAGACCGCGAGCATCTTCTGCGAGACCCTCGTCGTCGAGGCCGGCCTCGCCGCCGCCGACCCCGACGATCGCCTGGCCCTGCTCGACGTCGACCTGCAGGGGACGAACCAGGTGATCGTCGACATCCGCTCCCGCTTCCTGTTCGAGCGAGAGGTGTACCGCCGGCGAGCACGCTCGTCGCTGTCGGCAGCCGAGCTGCGCGAGCTGATGCTCGACGCACAGCGCGAGGCCTACGGCGACGGCCTCGACCAGACCACCGCCCATCCCTACATGTGGCTGCTCAAGCCGCACTACTACAGCTCCGCGTTCTACAACTGGCCGTACACCTACGGCCTCTTGTTCGGTCTCGGCCTGTACGCCGAGTACCGCAACGATCCCGAGCGGTTCCGCGCCGGCTACGACACGCTGCTCTCGCGCGCCGGGATGGACACGGCCGAGGAGCTCGGCGCGGCGTTCGGCCTCGACGTGACCGATCAGGCGTTCTGGACGGCCAGCCTCGACGTGGTCCGCGACCGGATCGCCGACTACTCCCGACTCGCCGCCACCCCCCGACCATGAGCTCCGCAACGACCCGCTACGACCTCGACAGGGACGACCTCGTCGCGCATCTCCACGGCGAGCCGCGCTACCGACTCGACCAGCTGTGGTCGGGACTGTACGACCAGCTCGCCGAGCCCGCCGAGATCACCAACCTGCCGAAGTCGCTGCGCGCCAGGCTCGACGCCGAGTTGCCGACCGCCCTGACGCCCGTGACCGAGTCGGTCAGCGACGCCGGCGACACGGTGAAGTTCCTGTGGGAGCTCTCCGGTGGCAGCCGCGTCGAAACGGTGCTGATGATCTACCCCGACCGGGCGACCGTCTGCGTCAGCAGCCAGGCGGGCTGCGCCATGGCCTGCGGCTTCTGCGCCACCGGCCAGGCCGGCTTCACCCGCCACCTCACGACCGGGGAGATCGTCGAACAGGTGGTCCTCGCCACTCGGCGAGCGCGCCAGGCGGAGCGGCGGGTGAGCAACATCGTGTTCATGGGGATGGGCGAACCGATGGCCAACCTCGACCCCGTGTGGCGCTCCGTCGAGCGGTTCCACGGCGACCTCGGGCTCTCGGCGCGACACATCACGATCTCGACCGTCGGACTCATCCCGGGCATCAAGTCGCTGGCCGACCGACCGCTGCCGGTCAACCTCGCGGTGTCGCTCCACGCCGCCAACGACACGTTGCGCGACGACCTCGTACCGATCAACCGCCGCTACCCGATCGACGCACTGATCGACGCGTGCCAGGAGTACCTCACCGTCCGCAACCGGCGGATCAGCTTCGAGTGGGCGATGATCGACGGCGTCAACGATCGCGACCGCGATGCTGCCGAGCTGGCCGCGCTCTGCCGACGGCTGCAGCCGGCCGCCCATGTCAACCTGATCCCCCTCAACCCGACGCCGGGGTACCCGACGCGGGGTTCGTCGAAACGACGCGTCCACCACTTCCGCGACCTGCTCGAATCGCACGGGGCCAACGCCACGGTGCGTCAGAACCGCGGCACCGACATCGACGCCGCGTGTGGCCAGCTCGCCGCCGGTCAGCCGGTGACCGTGCCGGCGCCTCGCGCCCGCCGGCCGGCCGGAAGCGCCGACTGACGGGGAAGGGCGCCGTCAGCCGGCGCGATCGGCGGCCTCGAGGTACTTCGGGTTGGCCACCAGCAACTTGTCGACGACGCTGGCCCGCAGCAGCTCGCGCACCTCGGAGCCGCGGTCGTCCAGGCGTCGCTCGCGGATCGCCGCGACGAGCTCGACGTCGTCGGGGACGCCGAGACTGCGGAGGCGATCCTCGTGCCGTGCGGCGTGGTCGTCGCCCACCGCCAGCTCGCGCTCGACCATCGCCAGCATGTTGACAGCGACGCGGGCGTGGAAGCGCAGGCGCGTGTCCGCGCTGGTCATCACGTCACGTTCGAGCCACTCGCGGACCGCCTCGACGATCTCGTCGACGGTCGGGCGGTCGTGGGGTGCTGCCATGGTCGGTCTCCGATCGAGGTCGTCGTCTCACCAGCGGCCGTCGAGGGCCAGGAACAGGTCGTACTCGTTCTCGCAGACGCGGCGACCGATCGCGGCGAGCTCGTGGCTGCGGGCCGCGCCGGTCAGGTGGGCGCTCGCCTGCAGGATGCACATCACGCCCCACTTCCAGGTGCCGAGCACCTCCCACCAGTGCACGACATCGGGATCGACGGGGGCTCCCCCGGCGTCCTCGTACGCCGCGAACAGCGCGTCGTACTCGCCGAGACCCGCGACCGGGGGGCGGCCGCCGAACCTCCACGCCTTGACGCAGAGCCAGCCGAGGTCCTCCATCGGGTCGCCGACATGCGCCAGCTCCCAGTCGATCACCGCCGCCAGCCCGTCGTGATCGACGATGACGTTGCCCAGCCGGAAGTCGCCGTGGACCAGCCTGCCCGCGTCGACCGACGGCCGATGGTCGACCAGCCAGTTGCGCACCAGTTCCAGGACGGGGTGCGGCTCGCCGAGCGAGTGCAGCAGCTCGGTGTAGTAGGCCAACTGATCGGTGGGCGCCAAGCCCGGCACGGACCCGGGGTCGAGTGCGTGGATGCGGGCGAGCGCTGCGCCCAGTTGCGGGACCAAGGCCTCGCGAGCGGCGGCGTACTCGTCGTCGCGCTGGATCTTGCGGGCGATCGTCTCGCCGGCGATCGATTCCATCACCATGAACGCCGCCCCGTCCTCGGCTCGTTGGGCGACCAGCAACTCTGCGACGGGGACACCGCCGGCACGGGCGGCGCGCACGACGGCCGCCTCCTGGAGCATGTCGCGCTCGTCGCCGGCGCGCTGGCGCTGCACGATCAGCGGACGTCCATCGGCGACGAAACTCCAGGTCTCGCGGGACGCCCCGCCCGACAATCGGCGCAGTGCGGTGATCTCGGCATCGCCGAGTGCGGCGGACAGGGTGCCGGCGAGCTGCGCGGCGGGATCCTCGGTGTTCGATGGCGACGTCGCGGTGGTCATGTGCTCATGACCATCGCACGTCAGCAGCCGGCGGCCCGCACCGAAGGCGTCGGGTTGATCGCCGCGCCGCCGCCCGGGTGGATCTCGAAGTGCAGGTGCGGCACACCCGAGGCGTTACCGGTGTCGCCGTTGTACCCGATCAGGTCGCCCTGGGCGACCCGACGGCTCGACCCTTCGAACGACGACAGGTGGGCGTAGAAGTAGCGCGTGCCGTTGTCCGCGGCGAGCGACACGGAGTTCCCGCCGAGACGGGTCTGCTTGAAGGTGGCATACCCGCTGGCAACGGCGTAGATCGGCGTGCCCCTGGGAGCGAGCATGTCGACGCCTTCATGGCTCCGGCCGCCCGACCGAGGCGCGCCGAACGTGTCGCCGTAGGCCGATCCGGGCATCGGGCAGACGATGCCGGCGACCGGGGTCTGCGGAACCGGCGCGGGCGTGCTGCCGCCGCCGCTGGCGCCGGTGCGGCCACCGCTCGTTCCGCCGGAGCTGCCGGTGTTCGGTGCCACCGTCGTCGGGGGTTGGGTGGGGGCGGGCGTCGGATCGGGCGACGACGAGTCGCTGTCGCCGTCGTCGTCCGCGTCGTCGCCGCCGGAGTCGTCGACGAGCGGGTCGACACCCGGCGCGTTGGCCGCGTCGGTGCTCGGCGCCGCTGCGGGGTTCGGCTGCGCAGCGGCTTGTGCGGCGGCGGCCTGGCGGGCCTCCTCCTCGGCCTCGGCGAGCTGGGCGGCGAGCTGCGCCTCGAGCGCCTTCTGCACCGCCTCGTCCTGCAGGCGTTGCTCTTCCACGGCGCGGAGCCGCTCGACCTCGGCTTCGGCCGCTTCCTGCAGTTGGGCGTACCTCCGCTGCTGCTGCTCGATCTCCGCCTGCTGCGCGTCGAGCGCGGCACGGGTCTGCTCGAGGTCGGCACGAGCCAGGTCGTACTGGTCGAAGGCGTCGGAGCTGACGTTGGTCAGCACATCGACGAAGACCTCGGCCTGCACCTGCTCCTGGGGATCCTGGATCCCGGTGAACAACGGGATCCCGCCGGATCCGCTGGTGACGAACCGGTTGACGGCGACGGACTCGACCTCGGAGCGGAGCTCGGCGACGGTGGCCTCGAGTTGCTCGGCCTCGCGCTCGAGTGCGACCGCCCGGTCCTGCAGCGCGTACAGCTCTGCCTCGGCCTCGAAGAACTCCTCCGACGCGGCGTTGGCGCGGTCGCGCGCCTCCTGGATCTCGCGCGCTGCCCGCGCGGCTGCATCTTCGCTGGTCTGGGCGCTCGTCGCCAGCGGCTGGACGAGCAGGCCCAGCGCCAGCACGAAGCTGACGAGGAGCGCGAGGCGGGCAGGCATGGCCGGCCACGCTACCGGGTATTGCAGTTTGGTTACGGTCAACCCGTGCGGGTTTGATGGCCGGATGTCAGCGATCTCGCTCGACGAGGTGACGTTCCGGCGCGCCGGACGGGCGATCCTCGGCGGGGTGTCACTCACCGTCGCCCCCCACGAGCGATGGGTGCTGCTCGGACCGAACGGCTCCGGCAAGACGACATTGCTGCGGATCATGGCCCTCTACGAGCACCCCAGCAGCGGCGACGTGTCGGTGCTCGGCGGACGCCTCGGCGAGGTCGATGTGCGACAGCTGAGGCGCCGGGTGGGGTATGCCTCGGCGGCACTCGCCGACCAGCTCCGCCCGGCGCTCACCGCGCTCGATGTCGTGAAGACCGCCCGCTACGCCGCGCTCGAACCGTGGTGGCACACCTATACCGAGGTCGACGATGCGCGGGCTGCCGACTGCCTGGACCGGCTCGGCGTCGGCGCCTTCGCCGACCGCACCTTCGGTTCCCTGTCCTCGGGCGAGCAGCAGCGCGTGCTGTTGGCGCGGACGTTGATGACCGACCCCGGTGTCCTCCTCCTGGACGAACCGTCCGCCCGCCTCGACCTCGCCGGCCGGGAGGAGCTGATCGGCACCCTGTCCGAGTTCGCCCACGACGAGGCGGCGCCACCGTTCGTGATGGTCACCCATCACGTCAACGAGATCCCCCCGGGCGTCACCCATGTCGCCCTGCTGCGCGAGGGGAAGCTGCTCGTGCACGGCCCGCTCGATCTGCTGACCTCCGCGTCGCTGAGCGACTGCTTCGGGCTGCGACTCGAGCTCCAGCGGCACCCGAACGGCCGGTTCACGGCGTGGGCGGCGCACTGAGCCGGCGGCGCAGCTCCTCGCTCCCCCGCTCGACGTGCGATTCGAGCACCCGTTCGAGCACCGCCCCCGTCCACAACGACCCGCCGTAGTGCAGGCGCATCGTGAGTTCCACGTCCCCGCCGACCCCACCGTCGGCGACGTCGGCGACGTCGGTGACTTCGGCACGCAGCACCCATGGCGCGTGGGCGCGACCGTCGGTCTCGCGTCGCTCGAAGACGGCCAGCGTCGGCGCGACGTGCTCGGTGCGGGCCATTCGGAGGCGCTTCGATCGGGCCAGCGGGCCCACTTTCGCCCGGAGCTCGACCTCCCACGCCGCGGTCTCGCCGGCGCCGACGTCGACGGGGGTCACCCCGTGCACCAGGTCCATCCAGTCGGGATACCGCGCGAGGTCGTCGACGTGCTCGAACAGCCGCTGCTGCGGGCCGGGCACCCGCAAGCGCCGGGTGATGTCCATCGTGTCGACCGGGACGCCGCGCTCAGAGCTTGGAGCGGTCTTCCCCGCGGAACGCGCGCGCGAGGAGCGGGCTGCTCGCTGCCAACAAGCCGCCGAGGTCGTCGTCGGGATCGAAGTCCGGCGTCCAGGGCGAGGGCGCCCCCGCGGGCGGCGCCGAACCCCCATCGGGTTCCTCGACGAGATCGGCGGGCACCATCAACTCGAGTTGCTCGGTGTCGTCGCTGCCGCGACGGGCCGGTCGCGGACGTCGTTGCGCCGCCGTGTCATCCGCCGGGGGCGGCCGGAACAACCGGAGCTCGGGGTCGCGCAGGTCGTCGAGGGTCCAGTCGCGGGGCACGACCATCGCGTCGGCGTGACGCCGGCACAGCACGCCGACCGAGTCGTCAGCAGCGTCGGTGAGCACGTCGAGCCAGAACACGAGATCCTCGGGCCGCATGCCGTACGCGACCGATGCGGCGTCGGAGCAGCCGGGGCGCTCGCAGAGCCGTTGCATCACCGGGCGACACTAACGCGTCCGGCCCGAATCGCCGGTGATCCCGACGGTACGGTCGCCGGGTGTGAGCACCGCCCGCATCACCTCGCACGAACGCTCGATGGCCGGCATGGACATGCCGTGGCTGCTCCGCCAGTGGGACGAGCGGTCGCCCGACGCCGTGGCGCTCGTGTGGGAACCGTTCAGCGGAGGCACCCGCAGCTGGACCTACCACGAGCTCCGTCGCGACGCGCGCCGCCTTGCCGCCGGACTCCACCGCCGCGGCGTGCGCGCCGGCGAGTTCGTCATCATCCACCTCGACAACTCCCCCGAGTTCGTCCTCGCCTGGTACGCCTGCGCCGAGCTGGGCGCGGTCGCCGTCTCCACCAACACGAGATCGGTCGCCCGCGACCTCTCGTACTTCGCCGAGCACGTGTCGGCGGTCGCGGCGATCACGCAACCGGCCTACGCCGGGCTGGTCTCGACGAGTTGCCCCGAGTTGCGCTTCGTCGCCTGCACCGACAACGACGCCGGCGAACCGCCGCGGGCGGACCTCGACGGCCTCGACCTCGTCGCCTTCGACGCCCTGTACGGCGACGAGGCCGCGCTCCCGCACCTGCCCACCGACCCGCTGCGCGACCTCAGCGTCCAGTTCACCTCGGGCACGACCTCTCGCCCGAAAGCGGTGCTCTGGACCCACGCCAACGGGCTGTGGGCCGGAAAGATCTCTGCAGGCCACATGCGCCTCCGGCGACAGGACGTGACGCTGGCGTACATGCCGTTGTTCCACACCAACGCGCAGGGCTACTCGATGCTGTCGACGCACTGGTCCGGCGGGACACTGGTGGTCCAGCCGCGCTTCTCGTCGTCGCGGTTCTGGGAGGTGTCGCTGAAGCACGGGATCACGTGGGGCTCGACGATCCCGTTCGCGTTCAAGGCCTTGATGGGCCAACCCGTCCCGGAGCACTCGTACCGCTTCTGGGGCACGGCCGCCCACCTGCCCGCGGTCGGCGCGCACTTCGGCGTCGACACGATCGGGTGGTGGGGCATGACCGAGACGCTGACGCACGGCATCGTCACCGACCCGGACCAGCCCGGGCCGCACGGCACGATCGGCCGCGTCGCCCCGGAGTACGAGATCGAGATCCGCGCCGACGACGGATCGCTCGTCGACGCGGGCGGCAGCGGTCAGCTGTTCATCCGCGGCGTGCGCGGCGTGTCGATGTTCAAGGAGTACTACGGCAACGACGAGGCGAACGCGGCGGCGTTCGACGAGGCGGGCTGGTTCGACACCGGCGACATCGTGCGGGCGGACGACGACGGGTGGCTGTTCTTCAGCGACCGGGCGAAGGACATGCTGAAGGTCGGCGCCGAGAACGTCGCCGCGTCCGAGATCGAGTCGGTGATCTTGCAGACCGGCCTCGTCGCCGAGGTGGCCGTCGTCGCGCAGAAGCACCACATGCTCGACGAAGTGCCGGTCGCCTTCGTCATCCCGGCGCCCGGAGCGCCGGCCGACGAGGTGGCCGAGCGGATCATCGACCACTGCACCGAGCTGCTGGCCGACTTCAAGGTCGTCCGCGACGTGCACGTGGTCGACGAGCTGCCGCGCTCGACCCTGGAGAAGGTCGCCAAGGCGGAGCTGCGCGCCCGGTTGCCCGAGATCACGGCGTGAGCGGTCCGCGGTCGTAGCCGGGCGCCGGCTCGCTCAGCTTGAACCCGACCCCCTGGTCGTCCACGCACACCGCCTCGCGTCCCGAGTCCCAGGCGTTGAGGTCGACGACCGTCCCGCCGGCGACGCGCACGCGCTCGACCGCGTCGTCGAAGTCGCGGACGGTGAACCACATCTGGATCTCGCCGGGGTCGGTGGCG
>CAYGLH010000084.1:0-11232 GCA_964350535.1 uncultured Ilumatobacteraceae bacterium | reverse complement strand
AACTTCTTCATCACCGCGGACGGCTCGTCGGCGAGGTAGACGCATCCGGACTGGTTGTCGTCGGACTTCGACATCTTCGACGTCGGATCCTGCAGGCTCATCACCCGCGCTCCGGCGGGCGGCGTCACGGCCTCCGGGACGACGAAGGTCTCGCCGAACCGATGGTTGAAGCGGACCGCCGCGTCGCGAGTGATCTCCACGTGCTGGCGCTGGTCGTCGCCGATCGGCACCTCGTTGGCGTCGTACAGCAGGATGTCGGCCGCCTGCAGCGCGGGGTAGGTGAACAGGCCGGCCGAGACGAACTCTTGCTGTCGCTTCGCCGACTTGTCCTTGAACTGCGTCATGCGCGAGAGCTCGCCGTAGCTGAGGGTGCACTCCATGAGCCAACACAGCTGGTTGTGCTCGGGGAGGTGGCTCTGCACGAACACCGTCGCCACGTCGGGCTCGAGGCCGACGGCGAACAGCATCGCCGCCAGCTTCAACGTCTGCTCGCCGACGACGCCGGGCTCCTCGGTGACCGTGAGCGCGTGCAGGTCGACGATGCCGTGGAAGGCGTCGTGGTCGTGCTGGCCGCGTTCCCAGTTGCGCAGAGCCCCCAGGTAGTTGCCGAGGTGGACGTCGCCGGTGGGTTGCATGCACGACAGCACGCGGGTCGAGGAGCTCACGGCTGCGACGCTACCGGTCGTCCGGGAGGCGGGGGATACCCGTTTCGGCGCGACGGCGTCGGTAGCGTTGGGAGCGTCATGGCAGTCGACGTGTCCACCCCCGTCTACGAGGGCCCGTTCGACCTCCTCCTCCAACTGATCCTGAAGGAGCAGGTCGACATCTACGAGGTCAACCTCAGCACGATCGTCGACGCGTACCTGGTCGAGCTCGACAAGATGCGTGAGCTCGACCTCGACGTGGCGACCGGCTTCCTGCTGATCGCGGCGACGCTGGTCGAGCTCAAGGCCCGACGGTTGCTCCCCGACGAAGGCGACATCGACCTCGACGACGAGCTGGCGCTGTGGGAGGAGCGCGACCTGCTCCTGGCCCGGCTGCTCGAGGCGAAGACGTTCAAGGACGTCGCCGAGGTGTTCTCCCGCCTGGCCGACGACGCCAGCCGCTCGTTCCCTCGCCTGGTGGGCCCCGACGAGCGGTTCGACGAAGTCGTCCCCGACCTGCTCGAGGGCACCACGCTCGTCCGCTTCCGCAACGCTGCGATCCGCGCCCTCACGCCCAAGCCCGTACCGGTCGTCGACCTCTTCCACGTCAACCCGATCACCGTCACGGTGGCGGACGCGGTCGCCGAGCTGGCCGACGAACTGCCCCGCGCCGGGCGGATCTCCTTTCGGCGGCTCACCGCCGAGCTGGGCGATCGCATCGAGGTGATCGTGCGGTTCCTGGCGGTGCTCGAGCTGTTCAAGCAGGGCGCGGTCGAGATCGATCAGTCCGATCGGTTCGGCGAGATCGAGATCGAGTGGACCGCCACCGACGAGTTCGATCAGACCTCGATCCTGGTCGACGCGTACGAGGGCTGACCGAGAAGGAGCACGCATGGACGACGAACTGCTGTCACCGGGCGCCTCCCAGGTGGACGAGCTGAAGCGGGCGATCGAGGCGATCGTGCTGGTCGCGCACGACCCCGTCCCGCTCGACCTGCTCGCACAGCTGCTCGAGCAGCCGACCGCCTCCATCGAACGGTGGTGCGAGGAGCTGGCGGCGACCTACGCCGAGCGTCAGCACGGGTTCGAGCTGGTGCGCGTGGCCGGCGGTGTGCGTTTCCAGACCACCGCCGACCTGACGCCGTACGTGGAACGCTTCCTGTTGCACGACCAGCGCGCGCGGCTCTCCGGCGCGGCGCTCGAGACGTTGGCGATCATCGCCTACAAGCAACCGATCTCGCGGGCCCAGGTGGCGGCGATCCGCGGCGTCGATCCCGACGGTGTGATCCGCACGCTCCACGCTCGCGGCTACATCGAGGAGATCGGGCGCGACGACGGGCCGGGGCAGGCGATCTTGTACGGCACGACCTCGACCTTCCTCGAGAAGCTCGGGCTCGAGTCGATCGACCACCTGCCACCCATCGCCGAGTTCATCCCCGGTCCCGAGGTCGTCGAGGCGCTGGAGGAAGGTCTCCGGGTCGCACCGGTGGTCGAGTCCGCACCGGCCGACGAATGACCGATCCGACGCCCGAACCGCCGCTGTGGGAACAGATGGCGGAGCGCAACGCTGCGCTGCCGTCGGGCGAACGGCTCCAGAAGGTGCTGGCCGCCACGGGGTTCGGCAGCCGACGCTCCTGCGAGGAGTTGATCGCCGCCGGGCGGGTGACCGTCAACGGGGAGGTCGCTGTGCTCGGCCGGCGGGTCGACCCGGAGCACGACCTCGTCGAGGTCGACGGCGCGCCGATCGGCGTCCGTCCCGGGCTCGTCTACTACCTGCTCAACAAGCCCACCGGCGTGGTCTCGACCAGCCGCGACACGCACGGCCGGCCGACCGTGGTGGACCTCGTGCCGTCCGAGCCCCGCGTCTACTCGGTCGGCCGCCTCGACGCCGACACCGAGGGGCTCCTGCTGCTGACCAACGACGGCGAGTTGGCGAACCGCATCGCCCACCCCTCCGGAGGGGTGGACAAGGAGTACCTGGCCACCGTGCGCGGCGGTCGAGTGACGCCCTCGGCGATCCGGTCGCTGCGCGAGGGGATCGAGCTCGACGACGGGCGGACCGCGCCGGCGAAGGTGTCACAGCCCGACGTCGGCGTGCTCCGACTGACGATCCACGAGGGCCGCAACCGGCAGGTCCGGCGGATGTGCGAGGCGGTCGGCCACCCCGTGGAGCGCCTGGTGCGCACCCGGATCGGCCCGCTCGCCGACCGCTCGCTGCGACCGGGGGAGTGGCGCGAGCTCACCGCCGACGAACGCCGAGCGTTGGTCGAGGCGGTGGCGTCCGCGGCGCGCCGGTACGATCCACGCCCGTGACGACGCCGACCACGACCTCGCGGCGCGCCAACGTGATCGGGCTCGGGCTCATCGGTGGCTCGATCGCGCTCGCCTTGCGCGACCGCGGGTGGCACGTGGCCGGCGACGACGCCGACGACGCCATCGTCGACCGGGCGCTGGATCTCGGCGTGATCGATGCCGAAGGGCTCGACCCCGACGCCGAGATCACGTTCGTCGCCGTACCCGTCCTCTCCGCCACCGATGCGGTCAAGCGGGCGCTCGCCGACACCAGCGGCGTGGTCACCGACGTCGGCAGCGTCAAGGGCGCGATCTGCGCGGCGTGCGACCATCCGCGGTTCGTCGGCGGGCATCCGATGGCGGGCAGCGAGCTCGACGGATTGGACGGGGCACACGCCGACCTGTTCAACGGCGCCGTGTGGGTGCTCACCCCCGTCGCACACTCCGACGACGCCACGTTCGCCACCGTCACGGGGGTCGTCGCGTCGCTCGGCGCCGAGGTGGTGGGCCTGGCTCCCGACCGCCACGACGAGGTGGTCGCCGTGGTCAGCCACGTGCCCCACCTCACTGCGGCGACGCTGATGGGGCTCGCCAGCGAACGCGCCGAGGAGCACGCCGCGCTCCTCCGACTGGCCGCCGGCGGCTTCCGCGACATGACCCGTGTCGCCAGCGGGCGACCGGCGATCTGGCTCGACATCTGCACCGAGAACCGCGACGCGATCGTCGCCGCCCTCGACAACCTCGTCGCCGGGTTGCTCGGCGTCCGCGAGGCGGTGGCCGACGGCGACCGCGAGTCGATCGAGTCGCGCCTCGAGCAGGCGCGGGAGGCGCGGGCCAACCTCCCGACGCGCGTCGTCAACCCCGACGCGCTGTCCGAGGTGCGGATCCCGATCCCGGACCGCGCCGGAGCCGCCGCCGAGGTGTTCACCCTCGCGGCGGAGCTCGGTGTGAACATCGCCAGCTTCGAGGTGGTCCACGTCGCGGAGAGCACGCGCGGCGTTGCGGTGGTGCTGATCGACCGCACGATGGGCGACGTCTTCCGCGGCGGGCTGATCGCCCGGGGGTTCCGGCCGTCGATCCAGGCGCTGTCGTGACACCCTCCACGATGCGCGTCCGACGCGCCGACGGTCCGGTGATCGCCGAGGTCCGGGTGCCGCCCTCGAAGAGCATCACGAATCGGGCCCTGGTGTGCGCGGCCCTTGCCGATGGCACCAGTCGCGTCGAAGGCCTGGCGCCCGGTGACGACACGGCAGCGATGCTCGAATGCCTCCAGCTGCTCGGCTGCGGACTCGGCATCAGCGACGTCGACGGCGAGCGCGTCGCCACGGTGGTCGGGCTCGACGGTGAGGTCGACCCGGTCGGTACCGCACCCTTGCCGACGCGCCTCGCCGGCACGACGTCGCGATTCGTCACGGCCCTCGCCGCCCTCGGCCGGGTACCGATCACGGTCGACGGCGAGCCGCCGTTGCGGGCCCGGCCGATGGGTCCGCTGCACGATTCACTCGTCGCGCTCGGGGCGCACGTCGAGCACGGCGAACAGACCGGCCACCTGCCCGTCACGATCACGGGCCCGGTGCGCGGCAGCGACGGCATCGTGATGCCCGGCGACGTGTCGAGCCAATACGTGTCGGCGCTGATGATGATCGCCCCGTACCTCCCGGGCGGGCTCCGGCTCGGGCTGTCCACCGAGCTCGTGTCGCGGCCCTACGTCGACCTCACGAGCTCGGTCATGCGGGCGTTCGGGGCGGGCCCGGTCGACGTCGCCGCGCGGAGGATCACCGTCGGCGAGGGCCGCTACACCGGAACGGACTTCCGCGTCGAGCCCGACGCGTCGTCGGCCAGCTATCCACTCGCCGCAGCGGCGATGGTGGGGGGTGCCGTCAGCGTGCGCCACCTCGGTTCGACATCGGCGCAGGGCGACGCCGGGTTCGTTCGACTGCTCGAGCGAATGGGGTGTCTCGTCGTCGTCTCCGACCACGACACCGTCGTCATGCGACGCCGCGACACGCCGCTGCGGGGCATCGAGGTCGACATGGCCGACATCTCCGATCTCGTCCCGACCCTGGCGGTCGTCGCCACCCAAGCCGTCACCCCGACGCGCATCACCGGTGTCGGCTTCATCCGACGCAAGGAGAGCGACCGACTCGGCGACCTCGCCGAGGAACTGGCAAAGTGCGGCGCCGACGTCACCGTCGAGCACGACGGCCTGCTCGTCCGGCCGACCGACCTGCTGTCGGGTGCACGCCTCGGCACCCATCACGACCACCGCCTGGCGATGGCGTTCGGGATCCTCGGGCTCGCCGTCGACGGCATCGAGATCGACGACCCCGGGGTCGTGTCCAAGAGCTGGCCGAGCTTCTGGGAGGCGTTGGCCGAGATCCCGGCGCGCCGACCGTGAGCAGCGCCGACGCCCACCCGGTCGGGCGACGCCGGGTCGCCGCGTTCGACGTCGACGGCACGCTCACCACCAGCGACTGCGTGACGGCGTTCCTCCGGCGCACCGCGGGGCTGCCGCGGCTCGGACGCGGACTGCTCACCCGGCCGGTCCCGGTGGTCCGTGCCGCATGGCGGCGCGACCGGGACGAGTTGAAGGCGATGGCGGCGCGCGTCGCCTTCGCCGGGGCGCGCACCGACGACCTCGCCCGCGAGGGGCGGACCTTCGCCGCCGAGGTGGCTGCCACCGGGCTCCGATCCGACACGCTCGAGCGCCTTCGGACCCACCAGCGCGACGGCGATCTCGTCGTCTTCGTGTCGGCCTCGTTCGAGATCTACCTCCACCCCCTCGCGGAGCTGCTCGGGGTCGACGCGGTGCTGGGAACCCGCCTGCGCTCCCACGACGGGGTGTACGACGGCGCGCTCGACGGCCCGAACTGTCGCGGCCCGGAGAAGGTCGTCCGACTGCACGAACTGCTCGACCGCCTGGCCGGCGGGCGCGCCGGTTGCGACGTGGTCGCCTACGGTGACTCCGCCGGCGACCGGCAGCTGTTGGACGACGCCGACGAGGGGCATTGGATGGGGAGGTACCGACCGTGATCTCGGCGCTCTGGCGCACCGCGCGTCCGAAGCAGTGGCTGAAGAACGTCTTGGTGTTCGCCGCGCCGGCTGCGGCCGGCGTGCTCGACGAGCCACGCGAGCTCGGGCTGACGCTGTTGGCGTTCGTCGCGTTCTGCCTCGCCGCCAGCGGGATCTACATCTGGAACGACCTCGCCGACATCGACGCCGACCGCCTGCACCCGACGAAGCGGTTCCGCCCGATCCCGGCCGGCGAGCTGCCGATCGGCGTCGCCCGGGCCGCCGGCGTCATCCTGCCGATCGCTGCGCTCGGCGTCGCCGCGCTCACGGGCCGGTGGCAGACGGTTGCCATCGTGGCCATGTACCTGGCGCTGACGGTGAGCTACTCGCTCTGGCTGAAGCAGATGGCGGTGATCGACCTCGTCACCGTCGCTTCGGGGTTCGTGCTGCGCGCCGCCGGCGGGGCGGTGGCCGTCGACGTCCCGATGTCGCGCTGGTTCATCCTGTGCATCACCTTCGGCTCGTTGTTCATCGTCGCCGGCAAGCGCTACGCCGAGCTCCGGGCGGTCGGCGACGGTGCAGGCACGCGCAAGACGCTCGATGCCTACAGCCTCGGCTACCTCCGCATGTTCCTCGCCGTCGCCTGCGGCGGCGCGCTGCTCAGCTACTGCGTGTGGGCGTTCGAGACCGCCGAGGTGTCGACGGCGGAGTTCCCGTGGGACGAGCTGTCGATCGTGCCGATGCTCACGGCGCTGTTCCGCTACCTGCTCGTGCTCGATCGCGGCGAGGGCGGCGCTCCCGAGGAGGTGTTCCTGGGTGACCGCGTCCTCCAGGTGCTCGGGTTGGCATGGGCTGTGATCTTCGGGATCGCCGTCTACGCTGCCTGATCGCCCGAACGCCAGCCACGGAGCCACCTTGACCACCACCACCGACGATCGCACGCCCCCTCCGCCGGACGAGCGGCCCGACCTCGCCGCCGTCATGGACCTCGTCGCCGACGTCGACGGGTGGATGACCGCCGGACAGGCCTCGACGCTGTATGACGCGGCGGTGCGCTGCCCGGCCGGCGGCCGGATCGTCGAGATCGGCAGCTTCCGCGGCCGCTCGACCATCGTGCTCGCGTCAGCGGCTGCGCCCGACGTGGAGATCGTCGCCATCGACCCGCATGCGGGCAACGACCGCGGTCCGCAGGAGATCGAGGGGTTCGCCGAGGAGGCCGACGACGACCACAAGGTGTTCCTCGCCAACCTCGAGCGTGCCGGTGTGGCCGATCGCGTACGTCACGTGCGCGAGTTCTCCGACGCCGCTCACGCACAGGTCGACGACCCGATCAACGTCCTGTACATCGACGGCGCCCACCGCTACGGGCCTGCGCTGGAGGACATCGTGGCCTGGGGAGCACGGGTCGCCGACGGCGGCACCCTGCTGATCCACGACTCGTTCTCGTCGATCGGCGTCACCGGCGCGATCCTCCGTTCGCTGACGTTCGGTGGGCGCTTCCGCTACATCGGACGCTCCCGCTCGATGACGATCTACCGCGCCGATCTCGAGCCCGGGCTGGCGGCGCGCAGCTCGAACGCGGCGCGCCAGGCTGCGCAGCTCCCGTGGTTCGTCAAGAACGTCGGCCTCAAGGTGGCGCTCACGCTCGGTCTGGGCACGGCGATGGAGCGCACCGGGCGCGAGGCGCCCGAGTGGCCGTACTGAGCCGGTGACACCCGGTCGCGAGCACACGGACGTGGCAGGTCGCTAGTGGAGTTCCGTCAGGAGCATCTCAGCGGGTGGGGCCGCACCGCGCCGACGCGGGCGAAGGTCGTCGACCTCGACGCCGACGCCGTCGATCTCGACGCGCTCGCCGAGTTGGCCGATGGTCGGGGCGTGATCACCCGCGGGCTCGGGAGGTCGTACGGCGACCCGGCCCAGAACGGCGGGGGTGTCGTGCTGCGGCTCGCCGGAGGAGGCGAACGGATCGTCCTCGACACCGAGTCGGGAACGGTCACGGCGGCCGCCGACGTGAGCCTCGACACGTTGTTGCGGGACATCGTGCCGCGCGGATGGTTCGTGCCGGTCACCCCGGGCACACGGTTCGTCACCGTGGGCGGGGCGATCGCCAGCGACATCCACGGGAAGAACCATCACGTCGACGGCACGTTCGGGCGCCACGTGGTCGGCCTGCGGCTGCTCACCGCCGACGGCACCGTCCGGCAGCTGGCCCCGGACGCCGACGCCGAACTGTTCTGGGCGACGGTCGGCGGGATGGGGCTGACGGGTGTCATCCTCGACGCCACCTTCCGCCTGCTGCCGATCGAGACGAGCCTGTGCCAGGTCGAGACCAGCCGCCTCCCGAACCTCGATGCCGTGCTCGAGACGATGGCGAGCGGCGACGACGACCACCGATACTCGGTTGCGTGGCTCGACCTGCTCGCCACCGGACCCGACCTCGGGCGGGCCGTGCTCACCCGCGGCGACCACGCCCGGCTCGACGAGCTGCGGGCGGCCGGCCATCGGCAGGTCCGTGATCCGCTCCGCTTCGCCCCGCCGGCGCTGGTCGACGTGCCCGAGCGCGTGCCGCACCTGGTGCCGCGCCTCGCGGTGCGGGTGTTCAACGAGATGTGGTACCGCAAGGCCCCGGTCCGGCACGTCGGGCTCGAGGGCCTGACCGGGTTCTTCCACCCGCTCGACATGGTCGGGGCCTGGAACCGCGCCTACGGGCGACACGGCTTCCTGCAGTACCAGTTCGTCGTGCCGTTCGAACGGACCGATGCGCTGCGCGAGGTGATCGACCGGGTGGTCGCGACCGGGTTGGCGAGCATCGTCAACGTGCTCAAGCGGTTCGGCGCCCGAGGCGAGGGGATGCTGAGCTTTCCGCAGCCCGGGTGGACCTTCACGGTCGACATGCCCGCCGGTGCGCCGGGGCTGGCGACGCTGCTCGCCGACCTCGACCGGATCGTGCTCGACGCCGGCGGCCGGCACTACCTGGCGAAGGACGCCACGACGACCCCCGAGGTGATCCGTGCCGGCTACCCGCGGCTCGACGAGTGGCGGCGCGTCCGACGGCGTGTCGACCCCGACGGCCTGTGGATCAGCGACCAGGCGCGGCGCCTCGAGCTGGCCTGAAACGAGGAGATCGACCCATGGACAACGCCATTCACCAACCCCAGACCGTCCTGCTGCTCGGCGGCACGAGCGAGATCGGCCGGGCGATCGTCGGCGAGCTGGCATCGCCCGCGCTGCGCACGGTGATCCTCGCCGCCCGCAACCCGTCGGCGATCGAGCCACTCGACCTGCCCGCAGACGTCGAGCCCGCAGACGTCGAGGTGGTACGGGTGGCGTTCGACGCCGCCGACACTGCGGGACACGCGCCGCTCATCGCCCAGCTGGTGGCTGCACACGGCGATCTCGACGTCGTCATCCAGGCCTTCGGGCTGCTCGGCACCGATGCCGCCGACGACCTGGCGCTGGCCGCCGAGGTGGCGACGACCAACTACGTCGGTGCCGTCACGAGTGGACTGGCGGTGGCCGACCAACTCCGACGGCAGGGCCACGGGACACTCGTCGTGCTGTCGAGCGTCGCCGGCGTCCGGACGCGCGCCTCGAACTTCGTGTACGGCTCCTCCAAGGCGGGCCAGGACGGATTCGCCACAGGGCTCGCCGACGCCCTCCACGGGACCGGCGCGAGGGTGATCGTGGTGCGCCCGGGCTACGTGCGCACGAAGATGTCGGCCGAGGTGGAGGAGGCCCCGTTCGCCACCGACGCGAGCGCGGTCGCCGAGGCGGTCGCCGCCGGTCTGCGATCGGGCAAATCGGTCATCTGGGTCCCGGGCATCTTGCGCGCGGTGTTCGGTCTCCTGCGGTTCGCGCCGGGGTTCGTCTGGCGCAAGCTCGACCGGTGACGACCCCGAGTCCTCACGACGAGGCGGCTGAGACGGCTGGTCGACGGCTGCGCGCCGCCGCCGAGCGCGTCCGCGCCCTCGGGGTCTCGCGCATCGAGTCATACGCGTGGCGCGACCTCGACGATCCCGAAGCCGGCGGCTCCGAACTGCACGCCGACCAGATCTTCAGCCGCTGGGCGTCGGTCGGGCTCACGATCCACCACAGGACCTCGACCCGCGACCAGGCCCGCTCCTTCGAGCGCAACGGATACCGCGTCACCCAACGCGGCGGGCGGTACGACGTGTTCGCCCGCGTGTTCCTCCGGCAGTCGCTGCGGCGCCGCCCGGGCGACACGGCGACGCTCGAGATCTGGAACGGCGTGCCATGGTTCGGCCCCATCTGGGCGCCTCACCGACGGATGGTCTGGATGCACCACGTGCATCGCGAGATGTGGCGCGATGCGCTTCCGGCGCCCCTCGACCGTGTCGGGAGCTGGGTGGAGACGTCGATGGCCCCGCGGTGGTATCGCCGCAGCACGTTCGCCACCCTGTCGGACTCGTCGGCCGAAGAGATCCGTGCGATCGGTATCCCGGACCGCAACCTCTCCGTCATCCCGCCGGGCGTCGACGAGGGGTTCGTCCCCGACCCGGCGCGCCGCGCGCCCGACCCGACGGTGCTGATCGTCGGCCGACTCGCGCCGGTGAAGCGTCAGCGCGCCGCGCTCGACGCCCTGTTCGAGTCGCGCCGGTCGCAGCCCGACCTGCGGGTCGAGTTGATCGGCGACGGGCCCGACCGGCCGGAGATCGAGCGCTGGGTGACGAGCAACGACGCCGCGTCCTGGGTCACCCTGCGGGGTCGGGTGAGCGACGCCGAGCTGCGCGACGCCTACCGCCGCGCCTGGCTGGTCGTCAGTGCCTCCTACGCCGAGGGGTGGGGGATGTCGCTGACCGAGGGCGCGGCGTGTGGGACGCCGTGCGTGGCCACCGACATCGCCGGCCATCGCGGCGCGGCGATCGACGGCACGACCGGGCTCCTGGTGGAGTCGCCGGCGGCGATCGGGCCGGCGGTCGCCGCCCTGCTCGCCGACCCCGAGCGGCGCACCGCGTTCGGCCGTGCCGGCATCGAACACGCCGCCGGCCTGTCGTGGACCGCGGTCGCTGCGGCCCAGCTCGAGCTGCTGGCCACGGCGCTCACCCCCGCCGCCCGCAGCGCCTGACCCAGCGCCCGGGCCGGAGGAGACCGTCGAGCGCAGCGGAGGGGCGTCAGCGACCGAGGCGGGCGGCGGCCTGCGTGCGGTAGGCGCGGTGTCGCCGGCGCAGGGTGACCAGGTCGGCCAGGCCCCAGTAGGTGACCAGCCAGAAGGCCTCGCGCACGATCCCGCCGTTCATCTTCGACGATCCGGCGACGCGGTCAC
>CAYGLH010000083.1:0-11502 GCA_964350535.1 uncultured Ilumatobacteraceae bacterium | reverse complement strand
GCCGACTCCTGCCGGGCAAGCGGGCCGACCTGAACGTGATCGACCTCGAAGGTCCGTCGCTCCGGGAGCCCCACGTCGTGCGTGATCTCCCTGCAGGAGGTCCGCTATTCCTGCAACACGCCGAGGGATACCGCTACACCATCGTCGCCGGCGAGATCACCCGCCAGGACGACGCGTTCACGACAGCCCGGCCTGGACGCCTGCTCGCCTGAGCCCTCTCGCTGTCGACCGATGAGAGTTCGCGTGCGCCGTCCGCGTGCGATCTCATCGGTCGTCTGCGGCTGTGTTGAACGATGAGAGCAGGCGCGAGCTGTCCGCACGTGGTCTCATCGGTCGGCGCGGGGCCGAGCAGTACCGGCACGGCGATCGGGCACGTCAGAGGCAGCGTTCGGCGACCTCGAGGAACTGCGCGCCCGAGTCGTCGTCGAAGTCGCGCAGGTTCGCGAGACCGGTCGAGACTCGTTCGATGAAGCCCCACTGCCAGACCGGTTCAGGATCGACCTCACAGATTCCAGCGAGGTACTCGGCGCGATCGCGCACCAGGCGGGCGGTGTCTCCTGCGAGGAGCGGCGCGTTGTACTCGCGCATCGGCACGGCGAGGTCATGCGCACGTTCGGACCGCACGCCCTCGGGGTCGACGAACTTGAACCGACCGTCGGCCGCACTCAGCGTGTTCCAACCGTGGGCATCGCCGTGCACCACGACGGCGTTGGATGCGTCGTAGCAGCCAGCGCGTTCGTCGCAGTACGCAACCGCACGGTCGATCACGCTTCGAGCGCAGGGCTCGTCGAGCTCGCTCCACGTCGTCGTGATGTACTCAGCGAGCCAGGCGGCCTTCTCCACTCCGGTCGGGAGGCGATCGTCATCGGGTGCCGGCCGCCAGAACGATTGCAGCGTGGTCGCGACCACCTCCAGGATGCTCGATATCGAGTGGCCCAGGTCCGCCAGATTCGGACCGAGGCGTTCGAGCAGCATCGCGGCGTCGGTGGCGTCGTGATCGAACAACTTGGCGCACGCACGACCGTCCGCGATCTGATGGACCAACACGCTGCGCTCGAACCCCGCGAGTTCGTCCGTGCCCAACGGCATCGCGACCTTCAACACACGTGCGTTACCGTCGGCGTCGGTCGCCTCGACGACGTAGGCGGCAGTGCCACCGTCGGACGCCTCTCCGAGTTCCAGTCCCCATCGCTGCGCGAGTCCCGCGACCACGTCGGGCAGGTCATGTAGCCACGACCGACCGGCTACGCCATTCGCAAGTGCCCGCTGACGGACCAGCTCCGGCACATCGACGTGCATCGTTCGGTTCTAGCCCGCCGCCGAGGTGCGGGCGCGCATGCGGGCAGCTCGACCTCCACCCTGTGCCCCTCGGGATGTCGTTGCCGAGCGGTCGGAGCCCGGAATCGGATGGGCAGATCGAGTCCGTGGTCGTGGGCTGCGAGCTCCTACGGGAGGGTGGGGGTCGGCCACTCGGCCGGCGGGGCCCATTCCGACCAGGCGGGGTCGACACGCGAGCGGCCGCTCGACCAGTCGTCGATGACCTGTTGGCCGTACGAGCGGATCCAGTCGACAAGTTCGGCGGTGTAGCGGCCATCGTCGATGCGCTGATCGAGCAACTCGTCGTCCTTCAGCGTGATGGCGCCGGCGGTGTCGACGAGCACGTCCAGTTCAAGATCTTGAGTGGCGTACCCGACC
This sequence comes from uncultured Ilumatobacteraceae bacterium, assembly GCA_964350535.1. Lineage (GTDB taxonomy): Bacteria > Actinomycetota > Acidimicrobiia > Acidimicrobiales > Ilumatobacteraceae > CAYGLH01. The sequence goes on along the minus strand of CAYGLH010000083.1, from coordinate 9,807 downwards.
CGGGAGCGCTCGAACGCCGTCTGCAGGTTCAGGTACCAGCCTCGGAACTCGCGCTCGGGCCCGTCCCAGAAGTGCCAGACCGCGTGATGCTCGCCGGGGCGTTGCACCATGAGGACGCCGTTGCCCGACCAGGCCGTGCGCTGGCGCACGATGACGTCGCCGAAGCGCCAGCGAGTCTGCATCACGCCATCCTGACAGACCTGTAGGACCTGGGATCTCCACCCGCTCAGCGTTCCCGTTCCCCGCGATCGACCAGCTCTTGTCGAGTCCGGACGTCGCTCGACGACACCGCCGCGCCGTCTCCTGTGCCAACTGGTTCGAACACCACGACCGGCGTGTCGGACTCACGCTGCGCGGCGTACACGTCGAGGTCGTCGGCAATCTCGGCCCACCAGCGCCAGAGGCGGTTGCGTTCGTCTCCCACGGCCGCACGGGCGCGGACCGCTCGCTCCGGCTCGCCCTTGAGGCAGATCGTGGCGTCGGGATTCGCCTCGAGGTTCAGCCACCATGCCGGCGGTCCCTCGTCCCAGCCGTTCATCGCCAACGTGACCGGGGTCGAGCCGTCCTCGACGTAACCGAGGATCACTGCTCGGGGCTCGCCGGACCGGCGGCCGACGGTGGTCAGGTGCAGCGCACCCCAACCCCGCGCGTTCTCCGGCGTCCACAACACCCGATCACCGAGCAACCCGTACAGCGCCCGGTGGCTACGCCAGAACAGGTGCTTGAACCACACCGGCGGCGACCTCGGCCCAACGGCCGTCGCTGTCTCCACGCTCACACCCGCGCGTCGAGCCAGCTCCACCCGCTCCCGGATCCCGTCGAGCATCTTGCGGGTCATCACGAAGCTGACGAACCCGAGCGGCGCCGACAGGAGACGGGTCCACCACCGGCCGTACGCGCTCCGCTCCCGGATCAGCAATCGGGTCCCGCCGTCGCCGGTCGGCGCGAGCGCGAACGTCCATTGGAACTCGAACCCGATGCCGACGTCGCGGTCGCCGAGGCTGCCCGTCTTCGGATCGGCCACCTTCAACACGAGCAGCCGGTCCGGCTCGATGAGCTCGACTCGCCAGCCACCCGAGCGGCCACGGCTGCCCCACACCCAGTCACCGACGGCGAGCTGCTGCCACTCGTCGACGATCCGATCGGCGTTGCGGATCTGCAACCCGAACGGGTTCTCCAACCACGTGTAGCTGTAGAAGCCACCCCTGTCGGCCCCCATCTGCACCAGCCACGGCCACACCATCTCCGGCGGCGCGGCGATCGTGATCGCCCGCGTGGCCTGCTCCACCGGGGGACGAGTCACGTCGTCGCCCGGCAGCGACATCGCCACCTCGTCCTCGGTGGCGCCCCAGGCGCGATGCCAGGGCGCCACGAGCGTCCGCCAGAGTGCGACCGTCACTGCGGTCGCGGCGCCGCCGGCGACAAGTGATCGACGCATCGACCTCACCTCCTCGACCCATTCTCCGCCCCGACCGACCGCCAGTCCAGGGACCAAGGCCCCGAGTCGCCGCCGGGTGCGTGGCGTATCGATCCCCGTTCCGGTTCTCGCGTGGGGCTCGGCGTCGCTGGCCTCGCGCCAGAGAGCGCGGGATGACCGCGCTCAGCCGCTGATGGCGTGGGCGAGCAGTCCGCCGGCGATCGCGACGGCGAAGACGTACGCGAAGAAGGTGGCGATCACGGATCGTGTGGCCATCTTGGACAACACGACGAACTCAGGGATGTTGGCCCCGGCGCCGGCGATGGTCAACGCCACGATCGCGCCGACACCGATGCCCGCAACGTGGAGCGAGTTGGCGATCGGCACGAACAGCTCGGTGCTGAAGTACAGCGGCGTGCCGAGTGCTGACGCCGTCGGGATCGCGATCCATGGACTTCCGGTCGTGAGCCGGGCCGCGGCCTCAGGGGAGACGACTGCCTCGATCGCGATGCCGATTGCCACGCCGAGCACGATCAACGGCCCGAAGGAGCGGAGCAGTCCGCGCGACGCCGACAGTGCGCCGCGAGCCTCGGTGCGCCATCCGCGCCAGGGGGCGTCGCTGTCTGGGCGTTGCTCAGTGGGATCCTCGGTTGCGAGAAGCGCGTCGGGTGCTCCGATGTGGACGGGCTGCGGTGTCGTGACGTGATTCGTCAGCGGCTTGAGGTGTCGTTCGATGCCGAGTCGCTGGGCGCTCAGCGCGAGTGCAAGGGCAGCGACGAAGGTCACGACGACGTAGGCCACTGCCACGGTCGGACCGACGATCAGCCACAGCGCGCCGAAGAGAATGGGGTCGAGCACCGGGGCCGCAGAGATGAACGCGACGTAGCCAGCCGGTGGGACACCAGCACGTCGCATCCCGACGAGGAGCGGGATGGCGGAGTAGGTGCAGAACGGTGTGACGAATCCGATGACGATGCCCTTGAGCGCAGCAGCCATCGGACGACCGCCCATCCAACGACGCAGGCGTTCGGGTCCGAAACGTCGTTGCAAGATCTCGACGAGAAACGACACCCCGACGAGGAGCACGACCAACTCGATGAGCAGCACGATCATCGCGGTCACGGCGCCGTCACCGGGGAGTCGGCGCCCATCACCGCTGCTGCGGCCATCGGGAACTCACTCATGCACGCACGATTCACCCGTACCAGGGTGCGGACTCCGTCGGGTTCCATGAGCACGAACCGCTCCTTGGCGAGCACGCTCAGGTGCCGGGAGATCGTCGACTGGCTCTTGTCGAGTTGGTCGACGATCTCACCCACGGTGACGGGCCGTTCAGCAGAGGCGACCACATGGAGCACGCGCAGCCGCGTGCCGTCGGCGAGACAGCGGAACCAGGACGCATACTCGTCGGCCTCGGGTTGCGTGAGTTCTTTCATGCATTATCGACGATAAACGATGAAAGTGGAGGCTGCAACCACGTCTCCTGCGGTGTAGCCTTACTTAGTACGTCGGGCGGATCGTCCGAACGGACGCACGAAACAGGGCCAGATGACGAACACGACGAACCACCCCACCTCCGCCCCGTGGCGATCGACACTGCGGCGGATCCTGCCCTTCGCCTGGCTGGGGCTGTCGGCGGCGTGGGCGGCGGTCATCTTCGTGACCGACCACCTGGCCTGGCCGCTGGCGCTGTGGATCGCCACGACCGTGGCGCCGCTCACCGCGATCGAGCGACGCACGAGCGATCGCCGGCCTGCGGCGGACTGAACGCGAGGCGACCCGAGCGGGGTTGCCAGCGGTCTCGCACAGCGGCGGCCGGCAGCGGTCGCGGTCAGTCCACCTCGGTGGCCATCGAGCGCAACACCTCGTGGGCATCGTCGGTCGACTGGAAGAGCCCGTCGAAGTCCTCGAACCAACCGTTGTTGGCATACAGGGCGACCGGGTGCCGCTCGCCGCCGTCGTCCTCGATGTAGCCGGCGAGGCCCTGCGTGGGCATCAACAACTGCCCGGTCGGCGGCTCGACCGCAGCGCTCGTGCCACTCTTGGCGCGCACGGCGTCATCGCCGTCGATCACGGGGAGGGCGTGCCAGATGTCGTCGGCCCACGACTGGTCGGCCATCCAGCTCAGCCACTCGATCATCGCCGCGGGCGTCGCCGAGTTCGGGTCGGAGCCCTCGCCGTCGACGAGGAAGAACGATTGCGGGTCGATGTCGGCCGCTTCGACGGTCGACACGATGGTCGAGAGCCCGTCGATGCACTGGTCGGAACCGAGCTCGACGGCCAGGAGGCACATCAGCGTCTCGGCCCCGCGATTGTGGCTGACCTTGGCGACGAGGTACACGAGGGTCGCGGCACTGGGCGACTCGAGGGCGGCCACCTTCGACCCGTCGTCGTAGGCGCTCGCCGCGGGGAGCTCACCGGTCGCAGCGTCGAGGGGGGTGGTCACCTCGACGCCCGCCCGACCGAGCGCCTCGATGAACAACGCCCGGGCATAGGCGGCCGGGTCGGGCGCGAAGTAGGCGGTGAGCTGTGGATCGGCACCGGCGGGCACGGTCCCGGTCACGACGACCTCACCAGCTGCGCCCGCTACGGCGGACAGATCGGCGTCGCTGTCGGGATCGCCCGTGGTCACCTCGTTCACGACCTTGAGGTAGGCCGTGGCGGGACGGACGTCGAGGGTGGCGGCGTCGCCCGGTGCGGCACCCGGGGTGACCGACACGTCGAGCAGGTTGTCGTTGACCATGATCGACGACACCACGCCCTCCTTGCTCGTGTAGGGCTCCCACAGTCGGTCGTCGACCAGCACATCGCCGCCGACCGAGGTGATGCCGGCGTCGGCCACCTGGCGGGCGAGGTCGTCGAGACCGACCAACGGGTCCGCCTCGACGAGCTGCGCGGTCGGCGTGGCGTAGTAGTAGACGTGGTCGGGGTTCGGCTCGGCGGCGAACTGCGGGTCGCCGTCCTGCACCGCGCGGGAGCCGAGGATGAAGTCGCCGGCGCCGACGAGCACGAGGTCGCCGTCGAGCGTGCCGCCCGCGACGTCGCCGACGGCGAACACCGGCGTCTCCAGCGTGGCCTCGGACCCAACGGTGTCGAGATAGGTCCCGGCCGTGAACAGCTTGGTCGTCGAACCGAGCAACGTGAACAGGTCGGCGTCGGCGGAGAGGATCGATTCGTCCCCGCCGGGCTCGGTGAGCAGCCAGCTCCAGCGGCCGCCGGCGTATGCGGCGGACTCGACGACCTCCGTCGCCTCCTCGGGCAAGGAGTCCGCCGATCCGGCATCGTCACCGTTCGAGCTGCACCCCACGGCCCCGGCCGCAACGATGGCGGCGAGTACGAGTGCCGGCGTCCGACGGGTGGTCCTCACGATGTCTCATTCCTCCTCGATCGGGGCGACGGTCGGGACGAGTATGGCCCTCTCATCGCCGATCGGCAGCCTCCACAATCTCTCCAACCGGTCTCCAAGCGTCCACGGCGGCGTTCGTGGAGAGTGGTCCTCGACACAACGACCTGCCTGCGGGCACCCATCACCTGGAGCACTCCCATGAGCATGACCACCACCCCGACGCCCACCACCACCCCGAGCCCCACCGACGCACCTGCCGAGGTCAACGGCGTCCCGACCACCAAGATGTTCGGCGCCATCGCCAAGTTCACCGAACAGCCCGAACTGGCGCAGTTCCGCTTCTCGGCCCGCAACACGTGGGTCGAGGGCACCGCCAGCACGTCGACGATCCACGAGTGGCACGGCATCGGCGCCGACCACCTGCACGTCGAGGAGTTCGAGTTCAGCGCCGATCACCCGACGCTGGGCCACGGCCACGGACCGACGCCGCAAGAGTACGTGTTGCACGCCCTCGCGGCCTGCGTCACCGCCGGGATCGCCACCGGCGCCGCCGCGCGCGGCATCGAGCTGCGCAGCGTGAGCTCCACGGTCACGGGGGCGATCGACGTGCGCGGGGTCCTGGGCGTCGATCGCGCCGTCCGCAAGGGCTTCAGCTCGATCGAGCTCACCTTCGACATCGACGCCGACGCCGACGCCGAGCAGATGGACGCGCTCGTCGCCGGCGGCACGAAGTACTCGGCCGTGTTCGACATGCTCGTCAACCCGACCGACGTCACGGTTCGTCGCAGCAACGGCTGACGGCACCACCCGTCGGGCCGCCCGAACCGTCGGCGGCCCGACGGTGTGGCAGCCGAACGCGGTTCAGAGCTCGGTGCCGGCGCGCTCCTGACAGTTGGCGACGATCGCCTCGAGCGCAGGCTGGACGGGGGCGACATCCACGTCGATCGGCAGCGGTGTCGCGCCGTCGACGGCGACGCTCAGTTCGAGCCCGTACCGTTTGGTCACCTCGGCCATCGCATGCGGGTCGCAGCGGTTGACGTCGAACACGACCGGCACGATGGTCTCCGGACCACCGAGGGCGATCGGCGCGCCGGGCAACTCCGCCCCCACGAGGATCGTCCCGTAGCCGCCGAGGATCTCGATCGGTGGCGCATCCGCCGCCGATCGAACGGAGAGATCGACGCTGACCTGTTCGCCGTCGACAATCGGGGCGCCGAAGGCGGTGTCGGTGAGATCGTCGAACCGCGCCTGCGCACACTGCTCGTCGCGGATCCCGTCGAGGATCTCCGTGCCGCCGAGGTCGACCGATGCCGTTCGCTCCGCGGGATCGCCGTCGGCCGTGTACGTGAACTCGAGCCGGGCTCCCACCGCCTCGGGATCCGTGCAGTCGACCGCTGTGCCGTACGGCACCTGGAGGTTGATCGGCCGGCCGTTGGGGATGGGGCTGACGCGCGGTTCGGCGGGGTCGGTGACGAAGTGCTCGGCGACGAGTTGCCGGTCGGTCATCTCGATGACAGCGTGCGAGTCGTTGACCAACTGCACGTTGATCAGGCCGCGGTCGATCAGATCGCGCTGGCGGTTGATGATCAGCGATCCCGTGACCGCATCGAGCTCGTCCGGTACGGCCGAGGTGGCGACGTCGGGGGCGGGGGGCTCCGTGGAGACATCGCCGTCCGACGTGCCGGGCGAGGCACACGCCGACGCCAGCGCGGCGACGACCAGGAGCGCGCCGCAAGGGCGGACGGCAGGCCCGGGCAACAGCATCGGCTGCATCGGCGCACGATAGTGAGTCAGGACGGGCGATCGAGGTCGTACGCGCGGCCGACCGCTTCGGCGCGTGTCGCCACGCCCAGCACGCGGAGGATGTTCCCGACGTGGCTCTTCACCGTCTCGTTCGAGACGGTGAGCGCCGCCGCGATCGACCGGTTGGTGTGCCCGGCTGCCACGAGCTCGAGCACCTGTCGCTGGCGCGGGGTCAGACGGCCGATCGGATCGCCCGACCGGGCCGCCAACCCTCGCGAGAGCTCGGCCGCGACCAACCCGATCAGGTCTCGATCGGCGTCGTCGACATCGCGACCACAGAACCAGCGATCGCCATGGATCGTGCCGACGGTTGCGCCGTCGAGCACGACCGGGGCAGCGACGTAGGAGCGCGTCGCCAGCGGGACGACGACCGGCTTCCACGAACCCGGAGCGTTCTGGGCGTCGTCGACGACGACGCTGCGCCGTCCGAGCACGACCGACGACTCGTGGATCGCCCGGTCGAGCTCGGGGGGCGCGGCGAGCGCGCAGGCGTGCACCTGTGCGGCCCATCGTTCGCGCTCGACGAACTCGGTGCGCACGGGGACGAGCGTGTTCCGCCCGACGGCGAACGTCATCGCCCGATCGAAACCGAACTCGTCGCACAGTCGACGCGCCGCCTTGGCGAGCACGTCGTCCGTGTCGGCGGCTGCATCGCGGTCGAGTCGGCGCGCCAAGAGGCGGTGGAGGAGATGCGCCTCCCGAGCGACGCGCAGTGCCTCTCGGGCGTCGAGACGGCCGTCGTCGACGGCTCCCGCGATCGTGTCGTCGGCCGCCGCCAGCCGCTGGACCAGGATCCGCTCGTCGCGAGGCACGACCCGTCGGCCGCCGATGGCGGCGAGCACCGCGACAGCGCGATCGATCATCGGATCAGCCGACGCCACCCGTCGCTCCCCAGCGCGGTCGTTCACATCAAGTTCCCCCGTCCGGGGGATGTTACCGCTGGCGGTCCACCCGTACGTTCGACCTGACACACGATCGAACGGGGGAGATCATGAACGCCACGACCATCACGGACGCGAGCGCCGCGCGCGGCTCCAGTGCCGATCGGGCACGACAACTGGCAGTCGAGCGACGCCTCGCCGGGTGGTGCGGGACACCCGGCACGCCGCGGTACGACAGCGTCGTCGTGGTCGGTGGCCACGGTGTGACGACGCACACGTTCGCCGCCAGGCTCGCCCGCGAGCCTCGCTTCGCCGGCAAGGTGGTCCTCGCCGGCCCGCCGGCCGTCGAGGACCGCCGCCTCAAGGCCGGGGTCTCGTTGCGCGGGTACGCCGCCGACTTCGTGGCGTACGCGGTCGGATGCACGCTCGACCGGTTGGTCGACCGGCTCACGCCCGGCCGCAACCCGGTCGCCACGCGCCAGACCGTGTGCATGGCCGACATCGCCGGCGACACGGCGACCTTCTCGCGGGTCGGGCCGTGGCAGAACCACCGCAACACTCACCGGCGTCCGATCGTCTACGGCTTTCGCAACTCGGCGACCGTCGCCGCCATCCGCGACCTGGCCGGCGCGGTCATCACGGTCGGGGACGCACCGTCGACGGTCGACGAAGCACGACAGCTCGCCCCGGGCGAACGACCGCTCGTCGTGGACGCCACCCGGCTGGGTGACCTGGCCGGCGCACGATCGATGTCCGGGTGGGGTATCGCTGCCGCACAGGTGCCATTCGCCGCGCCGCGTGCGCTCACCGGCGGACCACTCGCCGAACAGACGGCACTGGCGCCGCTGGTCCGGCGCGAACGTCGCATCGACGTCGGCTACTACACACCGTTCGCGGATGCGCTCACACCGACGGCCTCGTGGTACGGCATCGTCGCCCGACCCGTCGACCTACGCGCCGACGGTGACGACCGCGATCGCCACCTCGACGCACTGACCGAAGAGCTCATGGCGATCGGCCACGGGTGCGGACTCGAGCCCGTGGACCCGGACGAGACGCTGGGACGCGCCTGGGTGCCGGCACCGTCGTGGTCGGCGCCCGCCGAACGGGACGACGACGTGCTCGACCTGCGCCGTGCGTGCACGCCGGGGATCGCCGCCTACTACGCCGACGGCATGACCGGGTCGGCGGTCGCCGGGACGGCGGCGGCCGAAGCGATCATCCGCGGCACCGACCCGGCGACCGCTGCAGCGCGGGCGCTGCGCCCGCTCCGACGCTGGAACTATGTCTGGTGGGCGGAGACGGTGAAGATCCCTCGTCTGGTCGACGCGCTCACCCGGCTCTCCCCGCCGGTCGCGTTGTCCTGGCCGCACTCGACCTCGGTGCGGTACTGGTCGAGCGCGGCCTGAGCAGACCGGTCGTCGGTGCGGTCGAACCGCTGATCAGCCAGACTCGGGCCCGACCTATGGACCCGAACCGTTGCTTTGCACCCGACCTGCTCACCGGAAAGACCGCCCTCGTCACGGGCGGCGCGACAGGGATCGGGCTGGCGATCACGAAGGGGCTGGCACGCGCCGGCTGCGACGTGGTGATCGCCAGCCGCAAGCTCGACGTGGTCAACGGGGTCGCCGACGACGTCGCCCGCACCACGGGTCGGACGATCACGGCGCTCCAGGTCGACATCCGCGACCTCGACTCGGTGGCGTCGCTGCGGGACGACATCGCCGCCCGCCACGGCCAAGTGGACATTCTGGTCAACAACGCCGGTGGGCAGTTCCCACAGCCCGCCGCCGAGTACAGCCCGAAAGGGTGGCGGACCATCATCGACCTGAACCTGAACGGCACCTGGAACGTGACCCAGGCGATCGGCACCCAGATGCTCGAGGGCCGCGGCGGGAACATCTGCAGCATCGTGATGACGACCGGTCGGGGCAACCCGGGCATCGCCCACTCGGGAGCGGCGCGCGCGGCGATCGGTGAGCTGACCCGCAGCCTGTCGTACGAGTGGGGACCCAAGGTGCGCGTGAACTGCGTCGGTCCCGGTGCGGTCGTCACGCCCGGATTCGAGGCGACCTACGACGAGGATGTCCTCGCCGACAACCAGGACACTCCGCTCCCGCATCCCGGCACCACCACCGACATCGCCAACGCCGTCGTGTTCCTCGTGTCCCCCGCCGGGCGGTTCATCACCGGTGAGACGCTGATGGTCGACGGCGGTGTGTCGAGGTACGGCTCGAACCAGGCGCTGCCCGGTGCGTCGTTCCCGCACCGCGCCGAGCTCGGCCCCGACTGGTAGCGGCCGCGACCGTCGGCGGGTGAACGCCCGGCGACGTGAAGTTGGCGGGCGCGTCACCACGACC
>CAYGLH010000082.1:0-11520 GCA_964350535.1 uncultured Ilumatobacteraceae bacterium | reverse complement strand
CGAGCCCGGACTGGGCTGACCTCCCCATCCCGACCATGACCCGGCCCGGTCCGGCCCACCGAGTGTGGGCCGGGCCGGGCGCGACACCTAGCCTCCACCGGATGTCCAGCGACAACCCTGCCGGCGTCCACTTCCCGCTGCAGGAGTTCTTCGGCTTCTCCATCGAGATGGGGGAGGGGGCAGCGACCGTCCGGTTGACGCTGGAGGATCGCCACATGAACCCCCACGGTCCGGCCAACGGCGCCGTCACCTACGCGATGATGGACACCGCGATGGGCGCGGCCGCGATGAGCGTCCTCGACGACGGCTCGTGGATCACCACGATCGACATGCAGGTGCGCTACCACCGGCCGGCCTGGTCGGGCGACCTGCGTACCGTCGCCACGGTGCTGTCCGCAGGCCGACGCGTGGTCCACGTCGACGCCAAGACCTACGGCGACGACGACCGGCTCGTCGCCAGCGCGACCGGTGGGTTCGCCCCCGTCCCGGCTCCCGACGGCGTCGAGCTGCGGGGCGCTGCAGCGACCTGAGGCGCGGATCGCGTCACAGCGACAGCCCGCCGGCATCGAGGATGTCGTCGAGCGGACGTCCGGAACCGGCGTGCATCGCCGCGTCCAGGCGTTCGGCACCGAGCTGATCCCGCAGCGCCCGTCGGAGAGACCGATACAGCACGTAGTGGGCCGTGTTGTTCAGGCGGTGGCCCGTGACGGCGCCGAGCAGTTCCGCCGCTCGGTCGGGGCGGCCCGCCAGCCGCTCGATCACGGACAGTGCCAGCACTGCGTCGGCCGCCGACTCGAGACCCTCACGGTCGGCGCGACGGCGAGCGATCCGCAGCCGCTCGAGCACGTCCTCGCCCTCGACGGCCGACGACAGCGCCATGCTCCAGATCGTCAGCCACGTCTCACGCAGACCCACGCGCAGCAGGTACTGGCGTTGGCGGTCGGTCCACCGGCGGAGCCGCGGGCCGTCCTCCGCGATCAGGCAGGCGATCCACGCTGCCCAGTTGGCGATGAACACCTCGTAGCCGTCGCCGTCGACGCGCCCGGCCACCTCCTCGGCGAGGGCGACGCTGCGGGCGACGTCGCCGTCGGCCAGCACGGTGACGGCGGTGAACGCGTCGACGAGATCGACGAGCTGGCTGCTGCGGCACGACTCGGCGACGGTCCGGACCGCAGCGAGCTTCTCCGCGGCGATCGGCGGTTCCGCCACGATGTAGGCGAGCGCCTCGAAGTGACCGATGACCACGTGCGCCGGCGGGTCGGCGTCGCCGGACGGATCGTCGTGCAACGAACGTGCATGCTCCACGGCGGCAGCGATCGCCTCGTGTTCGGCCGTGCCCTGGCCGAGGTCGGCCCTGGCGATGTCGAGCCAGCGGGCGTCGGCGTCCGGGAGGGTGGCGGCATCATCGCTGAGCGCAGCGATCCACCGGCGGCCGTCGCTGCAGTGGAGCGTGTTCCGCCAGAGGAACGAGCCGTCGATCACGAGCTCCAGGGCGTCCGTCGCCGTGCCCAGCGCGAGCGACCGCTCGAAGGCGAACCTGGCGTTGTCCAGGTCGAGTCGGAACGCGACCGCATTGCTGCCCGAGAGCCACCGCTGGTGACGCGGGCGTGAGCTCGCCCGCGTCACGACGTGGCAGCGGAGCCGCTCTGCGGCGTCGTCGGCCTCACCGGCCTCCTCGAGCCGGCGGCGGGCAAAGGCGCGGATCGTCTCCAGCAGCCGGAAGCGACCGCTGTCGGGATGGCGCACGACCAGCTGTTTCGTGACGAGGGCGGCGACACCGGTGGCGATCGAGCGTCGGTCGGGACCGGCTCCGACCGCCTCCGCACTGGCGAGGTCGAAGCTCGCCGGGAACACGCCGAGTTGACGGAGCAACCACTGTGCGTCCGGCTCGAGCAGGTCGTAGCTCCAGGCGATCGTCGACTCGAGCGACACGTGGCGAGCGCGCGCCCGGGTCCGTCCGGAGCGGGCCAGGTCGAGCCGGGCGTCCAGCCGTTGGGCCAGGTCGTCGAGTCCCAGGCCGCGGAGCTGGGCCGCAGCGAGCTCGATCGCCAGCGGCAAGCCGTCGAGCTGCGCGCAGATGGACCGCACGAGGGGATCGTCGGCGCTCACGGCGACGTCGGGCGACACCTCTCGGGCGCGCAGCGCGAACAGCGTCGGAGCGTGTTCCGCGAGTGGCGCCAGCGTGAAGACCGTCTCGCCGTCGATGTCGAGCGGCTCCCGCGTCGTGGTGAGCACGGAGATCCCGTCGCCGGCGTCGAGCAGCCGGTCGACGAGCTCGGCGACGTCGTCGATCACATGCTCACAGTTGTCGAGCACCAGGAGCATCGGGCGATCGGCGAGATGGGCGACCAGTGCGGTGGCATCGATCGCGGCGTCGCCGAGCACGCCGGCAGCCTCGCCCACCGTGGCGACCGCGGCACCCCCGTCGCCCGCTGACGCGAGCTCGGCGAAGGCGACACCTGCGGGGTACGAGGCGAGGAGCGAGTTCGCCGCGGCGAGCGCCAACGTGGTCTTGCCGGACCCGCCGGTGCCCGTGATCGAGACGAGTCGGTTCTCGGCGCAGAGCTCGGCGACCCGCTCCAGGTCGGCGTCGCGCCCGATGAGCTCGGTCCGCAGCACGGGCGGCGCTGCCGCGATCGTCCCCGTCAACGGCGGGTACACCTGCGCGCCGACCTGCCACAGTCGCATCGGCGGCATCGCGGGATCGATCACACAGATGCCGAGGTCGACGAGGCCCTCGCGATCGCCGAGGATGCCGGCGGTGACGTCGGACAGCACGGTCTGGCCGCCGTGGGCCGCCTGCATCACCCGTGCCGCACGGTTCACGGAGGTGCCCACGTAGTCGCCGTCGCGTTCGACCGCTTCGCCGGTGTGCAGTCCGAGCCGCACCTTCAGCTCGAGCACGTCGGGCCATGGTTCGCGGTCGAGCGCTGCTTGGATCTCGAGGGCCGCGGCGAGGGCGTCGCCCGCCCGCCAGAACGCCGCGGCGATGCCGTCGCCCGCCGAGGCGAACACGAACCCGTCCCGGGACTCGACCGCGTCGTGCAGCAGCCGATCGTGCCGGTCGAGCACGGCGGGCATCACCTGCGGGTGACGTTCCCACAGCATCGACGAGCGCTCGATGTCGGAGAACACGAACGTCACCGTCCCGCTCGGGGAGGATGTCGGTGGCCGTTCCGCACTGCGGGGAGCGTCGCCGCCGGCCGCGTTCGGAGCGGTCTGTCCGACGTCGACATCGACGTCGGCGACGAACTGGTAGCCACGTCGGTGCACGGTGCGGATCACCCGCTGGCTGCGGCCGGTGTCGTCCACCGCCCTGCGCGCGCTCTTGATCCGCGACGTGAGCGCGGATTCGCTGACGAACGCCCCACCCCAGATCGAGTCGAGCAACTCGATCTTCGTGACGACCCGCTCCCGATGCTGGATCAGGTAGTGGAGCAGCTCGAAGACCTGCGGCTCGATGTGAACCGGGGACGCCTGGAAGCGAAGTTCGAACCGGTCCGGGTCGAGCTCGAAGCCCCCGAAGGTGTAGATCACCTCCGCAACTCTGTCACGGCTGTCAGCCCTCCCCGACCGACTTCGGCGCGAACCCGACGCGACGCGCGTGAGCGCTGCTCAGGAGTACTGGTCGAGGATCGTCGACTCCGTGACGCGGGCGAGCGTCTCGCGGATCGCCTGGGCCGTGTCGTCGTCGACCCCGTCGACGGAGATCAGGTCGTCGATCGTGGCGCGCTGCAGCTTCGGCAGGCCGCCGAAGTGATCAGCGATCGCCGCCGCGGTGGTCTGCGGGAGCCGGCTGACTCGATGGAGGAGGCGCAACCCCTTCGGTGCGACCTCCTGGCCCAGGTCGTCGTTGTCGCCATCGCGGTGCAGCGTCGCCGCGGCGAGGCGCAGGTCGTGGACGTCGTCGTCGGCGAGCTTCGACATCTCCATCAGCGTCTGTTCGGCGCTCCGGCCGACGGGCAGGTAGTCCTCGACGACGAGATCGAGCTCGTCGTCGATCTCGCCGTACAGCTCGTCGAGCTGGAGGCGGAGCAGCCGTGCATCGACGCCGAGCTCGATGATCATCGTCTCGATCTCGTCGGCCACGCGATGCACCATCTCGCCGCGCTGCACCACGGCGACCACGTCGCGCAGGCTGGCGACGTCCTCCAGCTCGACGGCGGTGAGGTTGGCGATGGCGTCGTCGAGCCGGGCCTTGTAGCGCTCGAGCGTCTGCAACGCCTGGTTCGCCCGCTCGAGCAGTTGGCCCACCTCCTGCAGCTGGCGCTAGCTGCCGCCGGCGTACACGTTGATGACGCCCATCTCCTCGCTGGCCGACATGACCGGCACACCGAGCGAGCGGGCGACGCGCTCGGCGGTGCGATGCCGGGTACCGGTCTCGCTGGTCGGCACGGTGGGGTCGGGCATGAGGTGCACGTTGGCCCGGGCGATCCGGCCGCCCTCGGTGGAGATGATGATCGCACCGTCCATCTTCGCCAGCTCCGACAGCCGCTGCGGGCTGAACGGGGCGTCGACCAGGAACCCGCCGGTGCAGATCGACAGCACATCGGGCTCGTCGCTGAGGACCAGCAGCGCCCCACCCTTCGAGAGCACGACGCGGTCGATGCCGTCGCGCAGGGGGGTGCCCGGCGCGACCCGGGCGAGGGCGTTGCGCATCTCCTCGCTCGCAGGGCTGTACCGGGAGTGCATGGCCAGATGATAGGTGACCGCCCACCGGAACGGCCCCGGAATCGGCGGCTGCGGCCGCTCGCCTGTCGGCGTGCCGGCCCGACGTCACACGGCGCGCAGGCCGGCCGGCGTGCCCGTGAGGCCCGCCGCGGCCACGGCCTGCGACAGCGTGCTCGCCCGTTCGATCCGGACGCCGGCATCGAGCTCGGGTGAGTTGGCGGGCACGATCACCCGCCGGAAGCCGAGGCGCTCGGCCTCCGTGATCCGCCGGGCGGCGTGCGCCACTTGACGCAGCTCGCCACCGAGACCGACCTCGCCGAACACGGCCAGGTCGGCGGGCAACGGCTGGTCGGTGACGGCCGAGACGATCGCCAAGCAGACGCCGAGGTCGAGGCCGGGCTCGCGCAGCTTGGCGCCCCCGGCCGTGGAGGCGTAGAGGTCGACCTCGCCCAGCTTGTCGAGGTGGCGACGACCGAGCACCGCGGTGAGCATCGACAGCCGACCGCCGTCGAGACCCTGGGCGCTGCGGCGCGGCGGGGCCCCCGGCACGCCGGCGCTGGCCAGCGCCTGCACCTCGACCACGATCGGGCGGTGCCCCTCGACCGTGGGGACGACGGCGGACCCGGCGACGCCGGTGCGGCGATCGGCCAGGAACATCGTCGAGGGGTCGGGCACGCCGCTGAGCCCTGCCTCGGCCATCTCGAACAGGCCCAGCTCGTTGGTCGGACCGAAGCGGTGCTTGGAGGCGCGGAGCAACCGCAGCGCATGGTGCCGGTCGCCCTCGAACTGCAGGACCGTGTCGACCAGGTGCTCGAGGACCCGGGGCCCGGCGAGGCTGCCCTCCTTGGTGACGTGCCCGACCAGCACGACCGAGACGCCCCGTTCCTTGGCGACCGCCACGAACCGGTTGGCGCAGCCGCGGACCTGTCCGACGCTGCCGGGCAACGACCCGGTGGCCGGATCGGCGACGGTCTGGATCGAGTCGACGACGACGAGCTCGGGCCTGGTGTCGGCGATGGCGTCGACGATGTGCGGGAGCGAGGTCTCGGCGTGCAGCCACAGATCCGGGGCGAGCGCGCCCAGGCGCTCGGCGCGCAGCCGGACCTGGTGCGCGCTCTCCTCGGCGCTGACGTAGAGCGCGGCGCCACGCTGCGCCGCGGCGAGCTGCAGCAGCAGCGTGCTCTTGCCGATGCCCGGCTCGCCGCCCAGCAGCGTGACCGAGCCCGGCACGAGGCCACCGCCGAGCACCCGATCGAGCTCGTCGATGCCGGTGGGGCGGGGGGTGCCTTCGCTCTGCCCGACGTCGGCGATGCGAACCGGGCCGGGCCGGCTGGACGGGGCGACCGGGGGCGCTGCCGCGGTTTCGACCTCCTCGACGAGCGAGTTCCACTCGCCGCACGCCGAGCACTGGCCGGCCCACTTGGGGTGCGGCGTGTCGCACGACGTGCACACGTGGCGGACCTTCACCTTTCCTGCACTGCTCATGTGAGGGAGTCTGACGAGGGGGTGTGGCAGTCCGATCATGGACACCAATGGGGATACGAGGGGACACGAACGGGTCCCGCCGTTCGCGTGTTGTTCACACGGCGGATTTCGAATGAACGTTCGCAAATCGTAGGGTGACGACATGACGCAGGGCGCGGCGTCCTCCGTGGCCCCGGCTTCGTCGGGGCAGGTCATCACGTCGCTGCCTCCCGCGGCCCGACAGCGGTGGCACGTCGACCACATGCTCGCCGAGGAGACGGTGGTCCAGGGACGTACGGCGAAGTACGCCATCGGCGGACGCGGGCTGCCCGTGCTGTTCCTGCACGGCTGGGGTCTCGATCACCGGGCGTACCGGCGATCGTTGCTGCGGCTCACGTCCCGCGGGTGCCAGGTGCTGGCGCCGGCCCTGCCGGGCTTCGGCGGCACCGCGTCCCTCCCGTACGAGCAGCGGACGCTCGAGGGCTACGCGGCGTGGGTCGCCGAGCTCGTCGACACCGTCGGGATCGACACACCGCTCGTCGTGCTCGGCCACAGCTTCGGCGGCGGGGTCGCCACGAAGTTCGTCCACGACCACCCCGACCTGGCGCGCTATCTGGTGATCCTCAACGCCGTCGGCGATCCGTCCTCGTTCGCCGAGGGCCTGCTCACCCGGGCCCGCGACCCGCGATCGTGGTTCCCGCTCGACCCGTTTCGGATGATGCTGCCCACTTCGCAGGGCTCGACGATGCGCCTCGTGCCCAAGGTGTTCATCGAGAACGTGTTGCGCAACCCGCTGGCGGTGGCCGACGCCGGGCGTCTCGCCATCACCGGGGACCTGCGCGATGAGATGGAGGCGCTTGCCGCGCGCGGAACGCCGACGCTCGTGCTGTGGAGCGACAACGACGAGGTCATCCCGCTCACCGCGTTCGACACGTTCAGCTCCACCTTCGGCGGCGAGGCCCAGGTGGTACCGGGCGGCCACTCGTGGTTGCTGGCCAGCCCCGACGTGTTCGGCGAGGTGCTCGACAACGTGCTGCACATGCAGGCCTCCGACGCCCACGCCCACGCTGCCACCGCAACGATCACCGAGGTCCGCGAGCTCCTCGACACCACGACCGTCCCGACGCGGGTGGTGCGCGAGCTGCTGCGCGGCGTGTCGCCGCTGTGGGCGATGAGCGCCGCACCGACCGTGCTGGCCGGCGACCTGGCGCTGTGCCATCCCAAGCTGCGCGACGACGAGGTGCGGGCCGTGGCCCGCCGCATCCGCGGGTCGGACATGTATCGCCTCACGGTCGTCGCCTCCGACCGTGAAGGTTTGTTGGCCGACACCGCCGCGGTGCTCGCCGACGAGGGCGTCTCGGTGGTGTCGGCGTCGGCGACCACGTGGCCCGAACGCGGCCAGGCGCTGCACGCCCTCACGGTGCGCAGCGACGGCGGGCTCGACGCGGCGCGCTGGGAAGGGATCGGTGCCCGGTTGCGCGACGCCGGCCGCGGCGACGGCGTCCCCGATCCGTACCGTCCGTCCGGTCGTGTCGACGTCACCGTCACCGGGAGCGGCGACGGCCACTCGGTCGTCCGGGTCACCGCACCCGACCGGGTCGGTCTGCTGGCCGCCGTGTGCCGCTGGTTCGCCGATCGCGAGGTGTCGGTCGAGGCGGCGAGCGTGGCGACCGTCGACGGCATCGCCAAGGACGTGTTCCTCGTCGACGGGCCGTGCGACGTCGACGCCCTCGTGCGGCACCTGAGCCAGCGCGACACGTGCTTCCTGGGCAAGGTCGCCGACCGGCTCCTCACCCCCTTCAACTGACGCGTCTCCCCGGCCTTTGACGCCCACGCCGCGCCCCGCGCGACACGTTCGCCAGCGCATGGTCAGCGGCGGTTGTCGTCGTGGTGCGAGCGAACGAAGCGCCAGCGGAGCGAGCGCCCCCACGCGCCTGCGTGGCCGGGGAACGCCGTGACGGTCAGTCGAAGGCGACGACCTTGCCGCGGTTGATCGACACCCAGTCGCGTGCCTCGAGATAGGGGCGGAAGGCATCGGCGATCTTGGCGCCGTGCTCAGCGTTCTTGGGTCGCTGCAGCTCGAACAGGTAGGGGAACTCGAGCCACGCGGTGGTGGCGTCCCAGAGGCGCAGCGCGGCGTCGCCGGTGGGCGGATCGATCACCACCGGACCGAAGAAGCACTCCGGGTCGCCGTCGGCGTTGAGGTACTCGGGGAAGAACAGCGTGGGGACCCCGTAGCCCCCGGCTGCGACGACTCGTTCGTGCTCGGTGCGGACCTCGTCGTGGGTCGTCGGATCGGCGATCGCCTCGTCCACCAACGCAGGGTCGAGCCCGAGCTCGTCGAGCAGGTGGCGGGCGACGTCGGGGTCGTGCGGCTTGTGGCCGTCCTCGTGCAGCGCCCGGCCCGCACGCTCGTACCAGCGATCGAGATCGTCCATCGAGGTGCGGCGGAGCAGCGCCCCGACACGCATCATCGACCAGCCGTAGCTCCATTCCCGCTCCCACGGGTGCTTCTTGCCCTCGACGCGGTTGATCTCCTCGAGGCTGAAGAACTTCCAGTCGATGCGTACGCCGGTGCGCTCGCGCACGTCGCGCATCCACTTCGACGTCTGGTACGCGAACGGGCACATCACGTCGAAGTGGAACTCGACGACGGTCGGGGCGGGGCGGTCGAGCCGGTCGCTCATCTCTCCACGTTGGCACAGGTCGACGGGAGGTCCACGGTCGTGCCGGCATTTGGCTCTTGCATTCGCCTCGGCGATGATGTTACGGTTCTATTACGAACACCCGTCGAAACGGCAACATGCAAGGAGGACATCGCCATGAGCGATCAACTCGACCGGCACCCGTCGGAGCAGCCGCCATCGACCGGTCAGGCGGAGACCGCTGACGGCAGCTACGTGGGTCACACGGTCATCGATCAACACAACCAACGGGTCGGCAAGGTCACGGACGTGATCTACGACGACCAGCGCGACGCACCGGATTGGCTGATCGTCGATCCGGGGATCCTGCGCAGCGAGCGTGTCGTGCCCGTCGAGGGCTCGTACACCTCCGACGAGGGATCCATCATCATCCCCTACGACAAGCGGTGGGTGATGTCGGCCGAGAAGGCGCCCGGGCAGCACGTCCTCACCGAGGTGGACACCCGCCAGCTCGACGCCCACTACGGCACGCACCGAACGTCGTGAGCACCTCCGCACCGTCCGCCCGGGCGGCCTTCCGGTCGTCCGGCGACGCGGCTTCTCCCTCGCCGCGCAGCGGGCGGGCGGAGCGCATCGGTGCCGGTGGCCGGACCTCGCCCCGACCGGCGGGGTCCGGTCCCGTGCACTACCTGCTCGTGCTCGACACCGCGTTGCCGCTCGGCCCGGTGATGTACCGGTTCCGCGCCCTGTTCGACGACGCCGTCGCCGCCGGCCGCTGCGCGCGCTTCGACGCCGTCGTTCCAGCGGTCCGGCTCAACACCGACGACCGGCGCTTCGTGCGTGCCGAGCTCGGCGACGCAGGGCCCGGCGATGCCGCCGACGCGCTCGGCGCGCACTGGCGCCGCGATCGGTTGATCGAAGACTTCGGCAGCGCCGGCCTCCAGGTCGGCGACGTCACGATCGGGTCCGACGACGTGGTTCGCTCGGCCGCCCAGGCGCTCGAACACCGCGACCGAACCGATGCCGTGCTCGTCGTGACCGAGCCGCTCGGCATGTCGCGCTGGGTCCGCCTCGACGTCCCGAGCCGCATCGCCCGCCGCACCGGCGTCCCCGTCAGCACCATCGAGGTCGACCCCACCGTCATCTGAGCCCCTCACCCGCGGCGCTGCGATGAGTGGGGTTCCGCGATGTCGGAGGTTCGCTCATCGGTGCGGCGCGCTGGGTGTTGCGATGAGTGGGGTTCCGCGATGTCGGAGGTTCGCTCATCGGTGCGGCGCGCTGGGTGTTGCGATGAGTGGGGTTCCGCGATGTCGGAGGTTCGCTCATCGGAGCGCCAGCGGGTGCGGGTGCGCCTTGGTGGGGCCCGGGGGCTCAGCGGCCCAGCTGGTCGTGGATCTCGCCGCCGGGGCGGGGGCGGCGCTTGTACTTGCGGGCGCGCCGCCAGCGAGCGAACGCGACGTAGCCGATGAAGAACACCATGAACCCGACCCAGGCGATCAGCGCCACGAGCGCCACGATCGACAGGGGGCGGGCCCACCAGCGGTCGTCGCCGGGCGCTTGCAGGCTCTCGGCGCGCATCGTGAGGATCTCGCCGTCCATCGGCACCGTCCACTCGAGCACGTCCCCGTCGACCGAGGCGGCGTTGGTGCCCTCCTCGACGATCTCGCCCGGCAGTTGCAGCCTGAACACGGCCGACATCGACGTCTCCGGGGTGACCCCCGAGGCGGCGATCTCCTCGGAGAACGGGACCTGGCCGACCGCCGCGACGAGATCGTCGTCAGCGAACGAGGCGAACCCGTCCGGCAGGCCGAGCAGCCCTTCGACCCGTGTCGTCGTGTCCTCGTTGGCCGTGGTGCGCGCCATCACCATCTGAGCGAACGGCGGGCCGATGCTCGCCAGCAGGTTCGTGGCCTCCTGCGGGCTCACGAAGTCGTGCGACATCGTGACCGTCAGGCCGCCGTCGTCGGTCGCCATCGGCCCCTCGACGACCCAGCCCGCGGCGACGGCATCGTCGAGGACCAGCTCGTCGGCCAACGTCGGGACCGCGGTGACGACCTCGGCGTCAGCCGTGGCGACGAGCGTGATCGACCCGGTGCCGTCGGGCTCCACGACCATGTCGACCTCGAGGGCGACCTGGCACGACGCCAATATCAGCGCGCAGGCGACGAGAGCGA
Source organism: uncultured Ilumatobacteraceae bacterium (assembly GCA_964350535.1). GTDB lineage: Bacteria > Actinomycetota > Acidimicrobiia > Acidimicrobiales > Ilumatobacteraceae > CAYGLH01. The sequence continues at coordinate 566 of CAYGLH010000082.1, read as the reverse complement.
CGAGTCGACGGAGCACCGGTGTGGCAGGTGCGTCGGGTCAGGCGGTGGCCTCGGGCGGCGGCAGTTCGGCGTCGCCGCGCGGGGTCTGCGGGTGCTCGGTGGCCGTGGTGGCCAACTCCACCGACGACGGGGGCACGAAGCCCTCGACCGCGGAGAACACGAACCGCCGCTTGCCCGGGTTGTCGGGATCGTCCTCGGCGTCGACGACGATGATCTCGCCGGCGGAGAACTCCTTGTAGAGGATCTTCTCCGACAGCGGGTCCTCGACGTGACGCTGGATCGCCCGGCGCAGCGGGCGACCGCCGAGCTGCGGGTCGTACGCGAGATCGGCGAGCAGCTCCTTGGCGGCGTGCTTGATCTCGATGCCGAGACCCTGACCCTCCAGCTGGCTGGTGAGACGGGCGGTCTGCATGTCGACCATCTGCAGCACCTCGTCGCGCGAGAGCTCGTGGAACACGATGACCTCGTCGATGCGGTTGAGGAACGCCGGACGGAAGTGGTCCTTCAGCGACTCGTTGACCTTCTCCTTCATGCGCTCGTAGCTCATGGCGGTGTCGCCGGTGGTG
>CAYGLH010000081.1:7608-11694 GCA_964350535.1 uncultured Ilumatobacteraceae bacterium | reverse complement strand
CGGTCGATCAGCGCGTCGCCGAGCAGGTTGTCGTTCTCGTAGACCGCGCGCACCGACAACTCGTCGGTCGCACCGTCGGCGAACGCGATCTCGACGGTGTCGCCGACTGCCCAGCCGCGATCCTCGGCCATGCCCTCGCTCACCGCCACCCCGTCGGCGTCGAGGTCGAGCAGCGACCCGGACGTCGAGCCGAGGTCGACGACGTCGGCCAGTGCCGGTCCGTCGACCGCGAACGGCTCGGCGGCCTCGCCGTCGAGCGCCACGTAGGCGAACGCCAGCGGGGTCGCCGTCCCGACCTCGGGGAGGGCCTGCAGGTCGGGAGCGAGATCGGGGCTGAGACCGGAGCCGCTGAAGCCCTCCTGCACCACGACGAGGTCGCCGGCGAACGCCTCGTCGAGCAGTTCGTCGAGCGTGCTGCTGAGCGACGCTGCGAACGTCGCGAACAGTGCCACGACGGCGGTGCCGATCATCAGCGCCGACGCGGTCCCGGCGGTGCGCCGGGGGTTGCGCGTGGCGTTCCGACGAGCGAGCGTCCCGCTGGTTCCGCCCACAGCTGCGACCGGCGCACCGATCACGCCGGCGGCGAAGCGGGCGATCGCGGGACCGACCACGACCATCCCGACGAGTGTCAGGACCGCGCCGAGACCGGCTCGGGCCATCGCGCCGTCGCCGGCGGACGACGCGGTGGCGACGGCGAGTGCACCGCCGAGCACCAGGAGTGTCCCGATCACCGCTCGAGCACGCGAGCTCGCCGAGCGATCGACCTCGACGTCGCGCAGCGCGGCGAGCGGTGCCACACGGCTTGCCCGCACGGCGGGAACGACCGCCGCCACCATCGTGATCCCGATCCCGACCGCTAGCCCGATCGCCAACGTGGCGGTGTCGGCGATCAGTCCGGAGGTCGGTATGCCGAACCCGGCGGAGTCCATCAGTGCGATCAACCCGTGCGCCAGCCCGACGCCCACGGCGAGCCCGACGACCGAGGCGGTGACCCCGAGCACGACTGCCTCGACGGTGACCGATCCGAGGATCTGTCGGCGCGACGCCCCGATGGCCCGGAGAAGTGCCGATTCGCGCGTGCGTTGGGCGACCAGGATCGACATGGTGTTGTGGATGCTGAACGTCGCGACGAGCAGCGCCACCCCGGCGAACACGAGGAGGAACGTCTCGAAGAAGTCGAGGAAGTCGGCGGCGGTGTCTGCATCGTCCTCGGCGGTGAGCATGGTCCCCGTCACCGCTTCGACGCCCTCGGGGAGAGCGACCTCGACCGATGCCAACAGCTCCTCCGGGGTCGTGCCGGTGGCGGCGGTCAGGTTGACGCCGCTCACCTGGGAGGTGTCGCCCAACAGGAGGGCTTGCGCGGTGTCGGTCTCGAACCAGGTGAACGTGACGCCGCCGAGGCTCTCGCCGCTGCCGAGCTCGGCAGTGCCGACGACGGTGACCGGCTCGGGATGCGGCACCCGCACGACCGTGGCGTCGCCGACGGCCAGGCCAGCCGTGTCGGCCGCCCCGGTGTCGATGACGATCTCGCCGGCGCCCGAGGGCGGACGTCCGTCGGCGATGACGTAGGGAAAGCGCTCGTCATCGATCCAGTTGGTGCCGATCGTCGGCGGTCCTTCGCCGCCGACGGGGTCGCCGTCGGTGTCGACGAGTTGGGCGAGCCCGTCGATGATGGGAGCAGCGGTGGCGACGCCGTCCACGCCCGAGAGCTGGTCGACGAGCGCCTCGTCAAGCGTTCCGGACTCGCCACTCTCCAGGGAGCCGAACTGCAGCTCGCTGCGGACCAGGACGTCGGTTCCCGAGTTGCCCTCGGCGAAGAGGTCGTGGATCCCGTTGCGCGCCCCGTCACCGATCACGAGCGTGGCCGTGAGGAACGCGACGCCGATCACGATGGCGAGGCCCGCCCCGGCGAGGCGTCGCTTGCGCGCCCAGAGCGAACGCAGGGTCTGCTTCAACATGGCCGTCTCCTAGCGTCCGAACTGCTTCATCCGCTCGATGACCACGTCGGCGGTGGGTCCCGCGATGCGGTCGACGATCCGTCCGTCGGCGAGGAACAGCACGTCGTCGGCGTACGCCGCGGCAACCGGGTCGTGGGTGACCATCACGATCGTCTGGCCCATGTCGGCGACGGCCGCCGCCATGAAGTCGAGGATCTCCGATCCGGTCGTGCTGTCCAGGTTGCCGGTCGGCTCGTCGGCGAAGATCACCTGCGGCCGGCTGGCGAGGGCACGAGCGACCGCGACGCGCTGCTGCTGGCTACCCGAGAGCTCGCTCGGCCGGTGTCGGAGGCGGTCGCCCAACCCGACCGTGCGGACCACGGTGTCGACCCAGCCCCGGTCCGGACGGGCCCCGGCGAGGTCGAGCGGGAGGGTGATGTTCTCCTCCGCAGTGAGGGTCGGGACGAGGTTGAACGACTGGAAGACGAAGCCGAGCCGTTCGCGGCGGAGCTTGGTCAGTTGTCGGTCGCTGAGCGTCCCGAGATCGGTGTCACCGATGTAGACGTGGCCGGACGTGAGCGTGTCGAGCCCGGCGAGGCAGTGCAGGAGCGTGCTCTTGCCGCTGCCGGAGGGGCCCATGATCGCTGTGAAGCGGCCGGCGGGCAGGTCGAGATCGATGCCGTCGAGCGCCCGAACGGTGGTGTCGCCACGTCCGTAGACCTTGACGGCGGCCTCGACCCGGGCGGCGGTCTGCGTCGGCGATGCGGGGTGCGCCGGAGGGGCCGGCGGCGCGAACGCTGTTGGTTGACTCATGTCCCCCATCGTGCGGGCTGGCACGTCGGATCTGAATCCGGCGGACTGGCGTCGTCGGGGTGGGGAAATCCCCACCCTCGCGTCGCGCCGCGACGTCGGCGGTCGCGGATCGTGCCGCCACCGATAGCATCGTGCGCTGCGCCCAGATAGCTCAGTCGGTAGAGCAACGCACTCGTAATGCGTAGGTCGCGAGTTCGATTCTCGCTCTGGGCTCCACTCGAGGACCGTCGGTCGGCTCCTGTGCCGCACGTCAGGCCAGGAGCAACTGAGCGACGAACTCGCGAATGTGCGGCTCCGCATGGGTGATCGCCTCGTCCAGTCGGGAGCGTCCCGCCGGCAGCATCCCCACGAGCACGACGCGCCGGTCCGTCTCGCTCCGGGTGCGCTGGACCCACCCCGCCGACTCCAGCCGATCGATGAGCTCGGTGGTGGTGCTCGCGCTCAGCCCCACCGTCTCCGCGATGTCGGTCGGTCGTACGCCATCGTTGCTCGCCACGGTCCAGAGGATCTCGAACACGCGTCCCGGGCGGGGTTCGTCACGGCCGAAGCCGGCTCGGTAGGCGTTCCAGACCGGCGGAACCGCTGCGGCCACGTCGAGCATGCCCGCCAGGGCGACCTCTGGCTTCCGCTGTGTCACCGGGTGGTAGTCCCCGAGGTCGAACCCCGCGCTCCTGCTCATCGACGCAAGCCCGTCGAGCAGGGGCTGCAGCACCTCGAGGGCGAACACGTAGGCATTGGCGATGCGCTCGACGATCGCCGTGCCGTGCGCCGTCAGCGTGACGTCGACGCCCCGATGGTCGTCGTCAGACCCCTTCGATCGTCGTACGGCGCCCAGGTCCTCGAGGCGGTCGAGCAGGTTGGTGACGCCGCCGCGCGTGAGGTCGAGCAGCGCGACGAGGTCGCGCGGCCGAACCCGCCCCTTCAGGTAGATCTCCACGACCGCCGCCAGCTCGTTGTTCGACGTGAACGCCTCGTCGCCGCCGAGGCTGATCGCCCGATTCACCACCGCACTGACGCGGTGGCAGTCCCACAAGATCTGACCGATCAGGTCGATGTGCGAGATCGACGCTGGATCGCGGGCCGGTCCGGTACTCTCCGCGACCCAGTCTGACCGGCCGTCGGGCGTCGAGGGCTCTGACCGTGAACGTTGTTCAGGAGGAATCGCACCAGTGTACGGCGGGTGCCTCCTGGAGGTGGCTGGATCCGATGATGGCCGCCGCAGCGGCAGCAGGACCTGCGGCGAGCGCCTCCCACTCGTCGTCGGTGAACCGTGGCGTCTCGTTCATGTGTGCCTCAGCAGGAGACGATGCTCGCCTGCACGACGAAGTCCTCGACC
>CAYGLH010000081.1:4700-7598 GCA_964350535.1 uncultured Ilumatobacteraceae bacterium | reverse complement strand
TCCCCGTGATCGTCACGTCGCCGGTGTCGATGCCGGCGGTCGCAGGATCGAACGTGGCGGTGCCCTTGCCCTGGAACTCGGTCGCGCCGGTCACGCTGACGAACACACCGCCGCCGGCGTCCGCGCCGACCTCCATCTCCGATGTCTCGCCCTGCGCGAGGAACGTGATGTCTGGCTCCGCAACAGTGCATTGGGTGATCTGCCCCTCGAAGACCGCGGCGCCGGCGATGGTCATCGAGACCGTGCCCTCCGGCCCGACCGGCGTCCCGTTCCCGCCATCCGTGGTCGGCGTCGTGGTGTCCGGTGCGGCGGTCGTCGCCGGGGCGGTGGTCGTGGACGCGGCCACGGTCGTGGTGGTCGGCGCCGTCGTGCCGACGAGCTCGCCGTCCTCCGAACACGTCGTGCCGTCGTCGGGCACGGTCCCTTCGACGAGGTAGGTGTCGATGATGTCGTTGATGCAGGGGTTCTGGAACTGGTAGGCGGTGTGGCCGTCGCCCTCGCGGATCAACAGGACGCCCGAGTCGAGCAGATCGGCCAGCGCACGAGCGCCTTCGGTCGGCGTCGCCGGGTCGCGGGTCGTGCCGACGACGAGGATCGGTGCCGCCCCGGCCGCCGAGTAGTCGGGGTACCCGACCGTCGCCTGGATCGGCCAATCGGTGCACTCGACCTCGATCAAGCCGTAGTAGATCTCCCCGAGCAACGGCGACGCCGCCACGAAGTCGTCCTCGGTCGGCACCGACTCGGGGTCGGGCGCGATCTGGTCGTCGAGACACGTGACCGCCTTGTTCGATTCCAGGCTGTTGTCGGCATAGCCGTCGGGGGACCGCCCCGAGAACTTGTCCGAGATCGCGAGCAGCGCCGTACCGTCGCCGTCGCCGGCCTGGATGATCGCCTCGGTGAGCTCGAACCACGCATCTGGGCTGTAGAGCGGGTCGATCACCCCGAAGAACGCCAGCGAGCGCGTCAACGGACGCTCCGGATCGTCGGTCGTGAGCGGCTCGGCGAACGCCGCGTCGAAGACCGCGCTCACCGACTGCTCGACCTCGTCGGGGGTCGACCCGAGCTCGCACTCGGAGGCCACGCAGTCGGCGGCGTAATCGTCGAACGCCAGCTGGAACCCGCCCGCCTGGTCCAGGTCGTGCTCGATCACCTTCTGGGAGGGGTCCATCGCCCCGTCGAGCACCATCCGACCCGCCTTGTCGGGGAACAGTGCGGAATAGGTGGCGCCCAGCATCGTGCCGTAGGAGCCGCCGTAGTAGTAGAGCTCCTCGTCGCCGACCAGCTGGCGCAGCACGTCGAGGTCCATTGCGGTCTCGACCGTCGTCACGTGCTTCGAGAGCTCCGGGTTGGTCTCGAGACAGGCGTTGCCAAAGCCGACGACCAGTTCGCTGTAGGCGTCGACCGACGCCTGGTCGGCGGGGTCGACAACCGCGGCGACGTACTCGTCGAGGCCCGCATCGTCGAGGCAGCCGAGCGGGTCGCTCTGGCCGACCCCGCGGGGATCGAAACCGACCACGTCGAACGCATCGAGGATCGTCGGCGAGAAGAAATCTGGCACGCCCGCAACGAACGCTGTGCCCGACTGTCCCGGACCGCCGGGATTCATGAAGAGTGTCCCGACCTTGTCCGCCTCGGCACCGGTCGACGGAATCCGCAACATGGCGATCGTCGTCGTGCCCGCGGCGGGATCGGTGTAGTCGATCGGCACCGTCGCCTCGGCGCACTCGCCGCCCTCGCACTCGGTCCACTCGAGCGTCTGGGCGTACGGGTCAAAATTTGCGGGCGTGGTTTCTGCCGGTGCGCCGGTCGCGTCGGGCGCCTCGGTCTCGACGGGGGCGTCGGTGACCTCCGGCTCGGCGGCCTCCGTGCTCGGTGCTTCGGTTGGCCCAACGGTGTCGTCCGCGCCGTCGTCGTCATCGCTGCAGGCGGTGACGGCCAGGGCGGCCGCGGCCAAGGTTGCGGTCACCCGCGTGCTGACTCGCTTCACGCAAGACTCCTTCTCTCAGGGAGTGGCACACCTGCTGATGTCCTGGCGGAACACTAGCCGGTCGCTTGCCTGTCGAAGTAGCAGTTCGACCCAGAGTCCGGGACCGGAACCGTGGACGTAACCTTCGGCCCCGATGCGACCGTCATCACCGCAGCAGGGCGAGGCCGCGGCAGCGAGCAGCAGCGAGGCCGGCGTCGGCCAGGACGACCAGCACCGCGACTCGATCGACCGGGTCGGTGTGGTCGTCGCCGGGATGCTCGAGCTGACCGGTTTGATGAACGACGCGCTCGCGCGGGTCGACGCGGCGGAGGTCAGGTCGAACGCCGATCTCGTCGTCTTGACCACGCTGTCGCTCGATGGGCCGACTCGCCCTCGCGACATGTTGGAGGCAGCGAACGTCACCACGGGCGGGATGACGAACCTGCTCAACCGGTTGCAGGGCGCTGGGCTCGTGACGAGATCGGGTGGCGTCGCCGACGACGGTCGCGGGGTGCTGATCGCACTGGCCCCCGCCGGCGACGAGATGCTCGACCGTGTTACCCGGTCGGTCCGCAGCACCTTCGCCGCTGCGCGCCCACTGTTGTCGCAATGGTGGGAGCAGTTCACAGCGATGGGTCACGAGGTCGGCCCGATCCCCAGTCCGACGGGATCGTTGAGGCGCGAGCTGGAGCGGATCCGCCGCATCGCCGGCGCCGGAAGGTCGTTCTTCCAGGTCTACGGGCCGGCGTTCGGCGACGACGACCAGACCCCGCACCTCACCTTCCACGTGCTCTGGCTGGGGTCGAAGCCAGGCGGCATCCGCCTGCGGGCGATCAGCGCCGCAACGCGGCTCAGCCCGCCGGCCGCCACCGAGCTCGTCGCACGGGTCGAGAAGCGTGGTCTCGTGCGCCGGCTGTCCGACGAGAGCGACC
>CAYGLH010000081.1:1726-4690 GCA_964350535.1 uncultured Ilumatobacteraceae bacterium | reverse complement strand
ATGCCGCGGCTCGCCGCAGCGTTCTTCCCGGCCTGACCGCAGGCGTCGGAAACACGAGCCGGGCGAGACGCGCGCCACCGCGGGGTCTGTCGGTTGCGTTCCGAGGGCAACCAGTCCCGATCCGTCGCTCCTCCCTTCGGTAAGGAAGTTTGTTCTGCGAACTAAATCTGCCCTACTCTGTCGTCGTGGTCGAGGGACATGGACGCCGTCGTCAATCGGTGGTTCGGTCGGGAAGCTAGTCTCCGCGGCATGGATACGGGGAGGGCTCGCCTCTGGCTGGCGGCCATGTTGACAGCCACCGCGATCGGGGTGTCCGGCCACCCGGCCGTTGCCGCGCCGGGGGAGGACCAGACGCCCGCGGCGAACCCCGACCTCGAAGCCGCGTGTGGCCTCGACATCCTCGTCATCCTCGACGAGTCGGGCTCGATCCACGACTTCGGGGCGATCGATCCGGTGCGTCAGGCGGTCACCAGCTTCACGAGCGCCTTGCAGAACACCGGCTCGCGGATGGCCGTCGCCGAGTTCAACTACCAGGGTCGGGTAGTGACGGACTACACCGAGGTCCCGACCGCCACGAAGGCGAACCTGTTCGATCCGTACGTCAACAACACGGGCGGCACCAGCGGTGAGGGCTACGACCCCACGCCCGGACAGCGCACCAACTGGGAGGACGGCTTCCGGGTCGGGCGCTACTTCCTGCCGCCTCCCGGTGGGCGTCCGCACCTGACGGTGTTCATCACCGACGGCCTGCCGAACAACGTCGACAAGGTCGGGAACCACGGCCACGGCGCACACGTCACCTACGACCCGGGCAACCCCGTGGAGGCGCAGAACGAGTACGAGCTCAAGGTCCCGCTCGACCAGAGCGAGACGCAGAGCGCCCGCGAGGGATCGGGCGCCGCGCAACCGGCGATCCCCAACGCCAACTTCCTCAAGGCGGCTGGCTCGCACGTGTTGGCGGTCGCCGTCGGGCAGGGGCTGAACAAGCCCGGCACGCTCGACACGTTGAAGCTCGTGTCCGGGCCCGACGCGTACACGGGGACCGGCGACTTCGACATCGTCACCGACGACGTGTTCCGCGTCGACCAGTTCGACCAGCTCGAAACGGCCCTGCGCGAGGCGGCGTTCCAGCTCTGCGCGCCGTCGGTCAACGTGCAGAAGCTCGTCGACACGACACCGGACCCCGGCACCGACGACGCGGTCCCCGCCGCCGGCTGGACGATGACCGCCGACGTCGCCCATCCGTCCGGGTTCGACTGGGTGTCGCCGTCGGGAGCCACTGGCGGGAGCGCCGACGTCGTCACGAACGCCGGCGGCTTCGCCAACTTCCAGTGGACGCCGAACGGTGCCGGGCCATCCACGATCACCGTCACCGAGGACGACACCCCTGGCACCGGCTTCGTCAACGACGTCACGGACACCGACTGTCAGTACCGCACCCCCGACCAGCCGAACGACCAGCCGCTCACGCTCACGTCCTCCGGTGACGGCACCTTCTCCGCCGAGGTGCCCGAACAGTCGATCGTGACGTGCTCGTTCACCAACCGTGCCCTCCCGGCACCGTCGATCGACCTGGAGAAGGCGACGAACGGCGCGGACGCCGACACCGCGCCCGGGCCGTCCATCCCGGTCGGCGCACCGGTCACGTGGACGTACCGGGTGACGAACACCGGCAACGTCACGCTCGACTTCGCGATCGAGGACGACCCCGTCCAGACCATCGACTGCGGCGGGCTCACGAGCATCCCGCCCGGCCAGACCTACGAGTGCACTGCGACAGGAACGGCGGTGGCGGGCGAGTACGAGAACACGGCCACCGTCACCGGTACACCTCCGCCGAACACCGGCACGACCGTCACCGACACCGACACCTCGCACTACAACGGCGTGCAGCCGGGCATCGACGTCGAGAAGTCGACGAACGGCGACGACGCCGACACGGCGCCCGGTCCGCACATCGAGGTCGGCGGGCCTGTCCTCTGGGAGTACGTGGTGACGAACACCGGGCCGGTGGTGATCGACACCGTCGCCCTCGTCGACGACCAAGTCGGGGCGATCACGTGCCCGGCGACGACGCTGCAGCCCAACGGCCAGGCCGGCGACTCGATGACCTGCACGGCGCAGAACGGCATCGCCGCGCCGGGCCAGTACGAGAACATCGCGACCGTGACCGGGAACGCCGGCGGCACGCCGGTCAGTGACTCCGACCCGTCGCACTACTTCGGCGAGACGGCGACGGTCGATCTCGAGAAGTCGACCAACGGTCAGGACGCCGACAATCCGACGGGCCCGTCGGTCGCCGTCGGCGGCCCGGTGGCGTGGACCTACACGATCACGAACACCGGCAACATCCCGATCCTCGATTGGACGCTGACCGACGACCAGCTCCCCGCCAACGCCATCGCCTGCCCGCAGGTCGACGTCATCCAGCCCGGGCAGGTCGTCACGTGCGTGTCGGCGGCGCCGGCGCAGCTGGGCCAGTACGCGAACCTCGCCAGCTTCGTCGGTACGAGCACCGGTGGGACGCCGGTGGAGGACGAAGACCCCTCCCACTACATCGGTGTCAACGCCGTGCTCGAACTCGAGAAGTCGACCAACGGTCAGGATGCCGACGCCGCCCCCGGCGTGTTCGTCGGGCTCCCGAACACCGTCACCTGGCTCTACGAGGTGTCGATGACCGGCACCGACCAGGTCGAGAACGTCGCCGTGCAGGACCTGCCGGTCCAGGCGATCAGCCCGATCGTGAGCGGCGGGTTCAACGTCGGCGACACGAACCAGGACAACCTGCTCGAGCAGGGCGAGACCTGGCAGTTCACGGCCACGGCACCGGCGGTGGCCGGCCAGTACACGAACCTCGCTGCGGCGACCGGCACCGGTGTGATCACCGGGCCGCTCTACGCCTACGACCCCTCCAACTACTTCGGCGTCACCGGTGGCATCGACGTCGAGAAGTCGACCAACGGC
>CAYGLH010000081.1:0-1716 GCA_964350535.1 uncultured Ilumatobacteraceae bacterium | reverse complement strand
CGGCGTCGACGCCGACGACCCGGCCGACGCGCCGCTGGTCGCGGTCGGCGACCCGGTCGACTGGAACTACCGGGTGCTGAACACCGCGAACTCGGCCCTCACCGGCGTCTCCGTCACCGACGATCAGGGCGTCACCGTGACGTGCCCCTCCGACACGCTGGCGGTCGGGGCGTTCATGGACTGCACCGCGACGGGGACGGCGACGGTGCAGGGGCTGTACTCCAACATGGCGACCGCCGTCGGCACCGACGCCGCCCAGACCCTCCACACGGACACGGACCCGTCGCACTATCAGGGCTACGTCAGCGCGCTGGTCGTCGAGAAGTCGACCAACGGGTTCGACGCCGACACGCCGACCGGTCCGCTGGCGGTCGTCGGCGACACGGTCACCTGGACCTACGCCGTGACCTCCGGCGACCTCGCCGTCCGCAACGTCGTGGTCACGGATGACCAGGGCGTGACGCCGGTGTTCGTCGGCGGCGACACGGACGCCAACGGCGACGTCGATCCGGGTGAGACGTGGACGTACGAGGCGACCGGCACCGCCGTCGCCGGCCAGTACGCCAACGTCGCCACCGCCACGGGGACCGACACGCAGGAGACCCCGCTCACCGACACCGATCCGTCGCATTACTACGGCATCGAGTTCTTCGCCGACGTGCAGACGACGGCGACGAACCTGACCGGCGACGAGCACGAGTTCACGGTCACCGCCTCCTACGACAACGGTGCAGGTGGCACGACGCCCGTTCCCGCCGGTTCGACGGTGACCTTCGCGTGGAACGACAACGGCAGCGTCACCGAGGTCAACGGGGTCGCCGCACCCGATGCCACGACCTGCACGACCGACGCGAGCGGCGTGTGCACCGTCACGGTGAACGCGACCACTCCCGGGACCGGCACGATCGAGATCTCCGCCGTGAGCGCGACGATCGGCGGGTCGCAACTGACCGGCAGCACCGCGACGACGCCGCCCGGGCTCCTCGCGGCAACGGGCGGCTCGCTGACGGCGAGCAAGACGTGGATCGCGTTCGATGTCGACATCACGCCCCTCACCGCGTCGAACCCGGTCGACGTCGACCACACGTTCACGATCGCCGTGCAGATCGACGACGGGAACGGGCTGGTCCCGCTCTCGATACCGCCGGACAGTGGCACCGTCGACTGGATCTTCGACGCGCCCGACGGGTCGACGTCGACGGGTACCTGCACACTCGCGGCCGGCGGCACGTGCGATGTCGTCCTGGGATCGGCGGACTTCGGCGATGGAACCCTCACCGCGACCGCACTGTCGGTGACCGCTGCCGGCGTGCCCTACGGACCGATCGATCTCACCGCCACGGCGTCCGGCCAGTCCGCCGACCTGGCGATCCCGGTGAGCGCCGACAAGACCTGGGTCGACTGGCGGGTGACGACCTCCACCGACGCCACCAACGTCGTCGGCGACGACCACCCGTTCACGCTGACCCTCGAGCGCAACGACGGCACCGGCTGGGTCGCGGCAGGCGCCGGCTCGGAGATCGCCGTCGCGTGGTCCGGACCCGTGGGCTCGGCGATCACCGCCGTCAGCGATGGAACCATCGTGCCGGGCGGTGCCGCTGGAGCCTGCACGACGGACGCCACCGGCCAATGCACCGTCACGGTCAACTCACCGAACGTCGGCACCGGCACCCTGACGGCCACCGACTCCGGCGGCGGTCCGAGCAACATCGGTGG
>CAYGLH010000080.1:0-11700 GCA_964350535.1 uncultured Ilumatobacteraceae bacterium | reverse complement strand
GATCCCCGATCGTCCAACCCCCGACCGTTCACCCAGCCCGACCCCCGACCCCCACGAGAGCGAGACCACCCGTGCCCATCCTCGACCGTCACCCGCTGTTCCAGCACGCCTACCTCGTCAACGACCTGCAGGAGTCGATCGAGCGATGGGCGGAGCTGTTCGGTGCCGGTCCCTTCGTGGTGGTGCCGCACCACACGACCGATCGCTTCACCTATCGCGGCACCCCGCAGGAGGCCGACGTGTCGTACGCCTTCGGGTACCTCGGTGAGCAGATGATCCAGTTCATCCAACAGCATGACGACACGCCGTCGATCTACCGCGACATGTACGCCGCCGGCGAGGAGGGATTCCACCATGTCGGCGTGCTGGTGCACGACTACCAGGCGGAGCGCCGGCGATTGCTCGACCTGGGTTACGACCTGGCGTGCGAGCTCTACGCCGACGGCGTCGACGCGGCGTACTTCGACACCCGCCGCGACACGGGCGGGTTCACCGAGATCCACGGCGACCCGCCGCGGATCCTCGCCGCCTTCGCCCAGTGGCGCCGCGCCCACGACCTCCGCCGCCCGGGCGACCCGCCGATCGTCGCCCGCGACCTCTGACGAGCGCCACCACCCCGTCGTTTCCGGGTCCGATCCCGCGTTCCTCGCCCAGGATCTGCCCCATAAACGGGTGGTGTGGTTTCCGGGTCGGATCCTGGGTTCGTCGCCGGGGATCTGCCCCGTAAACGGGGGTGGGCCGGTTTCCGGGCCGGATCTGGGGTTCGTCGCCGGGGATCGGTCCCGTAAACGGGGGGGGTCGGGGGATCAGCGGAGGACGATCGCGATGTGGTCGGCGTCGTCCGAGCGCTCGGCGGTGGTGCCGATGTGGGCGGCGCGGTGCCCCGACTCCTCGAGGGCGGCGAGCACGGCGGCGGTGGCGCCGGGATCGACGCCGAACACCAAGCCGCCCGATGTCTGCGCATCGGCGGCGAGGAGCTGGTGGGTCGTCGGTTGCGTGCCGGCGTCGAGCAGATCCGATGCCCACGCCAGGTTGCGCCGGCTCCCTCCCGGCATCGCCCCGCCGTCCGCGAGCTCGAAGGTGCCGGGCAGGAACGGGATCGAATCGAAGCTGACCTCGGCGACGACGCCGGACTCGATCGACATCCGTCCGAGATGGCCGAGCAACCCGAACCCGGTGACATCGGTGCACCCGGTGGCGCCGGCGTCCACGGCCACCCGGCAGGCGACGTCGTTGAGGCGGGTCATCGACTCGACCGCCGCCGCGGCATGCTCGTCGCTCGCCGTACCCGCCTTGATCGCCGTGGTGACCACGCCGACACCGAGGGGCTTGGTGAGCACCAGGTCCTGGCCGGCGCGCAGGCCGCGGTTGGTGAGCATCCGATCGGGGTGCACCTCGCCCGTGACGGCCATGCCGTACTTCGGTTCGGGGTCGTCGATCGTGTGTCCACCGACCACGACGAAGCCGGCGTCGCGGGCGATCGACGCGCCCCCGGCGAGCACCTCGTCGAGCAGTTCGCGAGGTAGCTCCTCGGTGTTCCAGCCCACGAGGTTCAGGGCGAACAGCGGCCGACCGCCCATCGCGTAGACGTCCGACACGGAGTTCGCTGCGGCGACACGGCCCCACGTGCGCGCGTCGTCGACCACCGGCGTGATGAAGTCCGCGGTGGAGACCAGCGCCCGATCGTCGTCGAGGCGCCAGACGGCCGCGTCGTCGCCGGAGTCGGCGCCGACGAGGAGCTCGTCGGGATGTTCGATGTCCAGATGGCGCACGACCTGCGCCAGCTCGCCGGGTGCGAGCTTGCAGCCTCAACCAGCGCCGTGGCTGAACTGCGTCAGTCGTCGTGGTGCGTCGTCGTTGCTCATCGGGTCACCCCCTCCCGCGCGTCGGTGATCGGTCGGATGATCGATCGGTCGGTCAGGCAGGGAGCATGCCGTAGGCGCGCGCCGGGTGCAACAGCAACAGCTGCCGGCGGTCGTCGACCATCGCCCGGCGGTAGTCGTCCCAGTCCTCGTGCTCGCCCGCCACCGCGCGGTAGTAGTCGACGAGGGCGTCCACCGCGGCGTCGCCCGGGTCGGCGGCGGCCGGCAGCAGCTCGGCGTCGCACTCCACCACGACATAAGCCCGGAAATCGTCGCTGGTGACGTAGAGCGACGCGCGCGGGTCGCGCCCGACGTTCTTCGTCTTCGCCCGGTCGGCCGTGACCGACACTTTGATCACGCCCTCGTCGAACAGTGTGTAGGCGATGTTCGACAGCTGTGGTCGACCGTCGCGCTTCTGTGTGGTGAGCACGCCATGGTGCCGCTCGCCGACGAAGGAGAGCGCTGCGGAGAGTTCCATCAGCCCGGGCTACCACCCGCTCGCCGCCGGTGCAACGTCCGAGGAGATCAGCGCGAGGAGATCAGGATGGTGCACCGGGATCCCTCGCGCCGATGCGGCTCGGCGAGGAGATCAGCTCCCCGACCAGTTGGGGGCGCGCTTCTCGGCGAACGCGAGCGGGCCCTCCTTGGCGTCGTTCGAGGTGAACACCTTGGCCATCTCGGGCTTCTGCAGCTCCCAGAACTGCTCTTCGGTCACCCCGGCCTGGGCCTGGATCATCGCCTTCGAGGCCGCGACGGACAGCGGTGCGTTCTTGGCGATCCGCTCGGCGAGCTCGAGGGCGACTTCGACCGTCTTGCCCTTCTCGGTGACACGCGAGACGAGCCCGAGCTCCTTGCCCTGCTCGGCGGTGATCGGGTCGGCGGTGAGTGCCATCTCCATCGCCACGGCGTACGGCACGCGCCGCGGGAGGCGCAGGAGCGCGCCGCCGGCGGCGAACAGGCCGACGTTCGCTTCGGGGATGCCGAGCTTGACGCCCTCGGCGCACACCAGCAGGTCGCAGGTGAGTGCCACCTCGAGGCCACCCGCCAAGGCGAAGCCCTCGATCGCCGCGATCAGCGGCTTGCGCGAACCGTTCTCGAGGAACGTGTCGAACCCGACCGGCGGGCCGCCGGCGGCGAACGCCTTCAAGTCCATGCCCGAGCAGAAGCCGCGCCCGGCGCCGGTGAGCACCGCCGCGGTCAGCCCGTCGTCGCCGTCGAGCTGCTCGAGCGCAGCGACCAGTCCTTGGGCGAGGTCGGTGTTCACCGCGTTCATCGCATCGGGACGGTTGAGCGTGATCAGCAGCACGCGTCCACGGACCTCGGTGAGCACTGCGGGTTCGTCAGCCATGGTGGTTCCTCTCGACCTCGTCGGTTGGCATCGGGCGCCGCGCGGAAGCCGATGCGGCGCGCCAGCGATCGTAGGCATCCGTCCGCCGCAGCACCCATTCGGACCACGGCCGGGCCCTCCCCCCGAAATCTGCACCAGATGTCGCGCTGAGCGCGACGTGCGGCGCATGTTTCGGATCGGGCCGGCCGCGCCTCGCGGGCGCGGCCGGCCCCGTCCGTCGTGTGGTTCAGCCGGCGGTCAGCCCGCGGCCAGCGGGGTGTAGCCGGTGGGGACGGATTCCTGCGGCGGCCGGTCGTCGTAGACGGCGACCGAGCCCTCCTGGACGAACGCCTTCGGCGCCCCCTCGGGGATCTCGCCGTACAGGTAGCGCACGCCGCCGTCGACCCAGGCCCACATCCCCTGACCCTCCTTGTCGATCTCGTCGAGGCCGGTGCGCGAGGTGTCCCACCAGATCTCGGAGATGTCGTCGACGCCGTAGTAGTCCGGGCTGTACTCCGCCGGCCAGCGGTCGGTGTCACCCCAGTCGAGCGTCGGGTTGGTGATCGCCCGCACGGTCGGCGGCGCGTCGAAGAACGCCGCGTTGAACGACTCGACCGTGAGGTCGGGGCCAGCGCCCTGCAGCACGTTGAACAGCGTCTGCAGCGAGGGGTCGAGCACCCCGATCGTCTCGTTCGCCGCCGGCGGCGCGCCGTGGAACCACTCGTAGATGGCGTAGGCACTCGCCTTCGTGCGGTCGACCCGGGCGTTGAGGTTGGAGATGCCGAAGGCGTTGGCCCACTGATCCTGGTTGTAGGTGCGGGCGAACGCCGTCGTGTCGATCAGGGCGGACCCCGTGACGATCCACTCCGGGAAGTAGTTCTGGGCCGATGCCTCGTTGGTGAACTCGCGCGGAGCGATCGGGTCACCGTTGATGATCACCGAGGTGACACCCGCCTCCTTCATCCGGGCGATCACGCTGGCTGCGGACTCCTGCAGCGTCCCGGGATCGAGGACGTAGCTCTGCGACTCGGAGATCTCCACGCCCTCGTCGGCGAGGGTCGCCTCGAACTTCTCGTTCTGGTCGGCCGAGGCCGGGCTGCTCTCGATCCAGATCCGGCCGAAGACGCGCTCCTGGTCGTGCATCGCCTCGTCGCCGGCGTGGATCGCCGGGTCGCCGGCGAGCCGCTTGCCGATGTACTCGGCGACGATCAGGTTGAGCTGGTCCTGGCTCTTGCCGATGGAGTAGTTCATCATCGGGTACTCCTCGTGGAAGCCCTCGCGAGCGGTCGGACCGCAGCTGATGCACGGGATGCCCCGCGCCGCCAGCTCCTCGGCGAAGGCGCTCGTGAGCGTGGGTCCGCCGAGCACGATGAACGGGTCGATGTCCTCGGCGATCTTCACGGCGTCGGCGCGCGCCGCCGCTTCGTCGGAGGAGTTGCCGGAGCCGACGACGATCTCGCGGTCGACCGTGCGGCCGTAGGTCTCGTAGTACGTCTGGTAGTACTCGGCGAGGCCGCGGATCGTGTCCTCGTTGTCGGCCGCAGTGTCGTCGTTGGCGATCGCCGACGTGAGGTAGTTCATGATCGCGTCGTCGTCCTGGGTGAGCCAGTAGACGACCTTGATCGAGTCGCCGGTGACGCCGGGTGCGGTCTCGCCGCCGTTGTCGCCGTCGAACGGCTGATAGCAGGGCGGGGCGAAGAAGTTCGGCACCGCGTAGGTGCCGCGCTCGGTGTCGCAGCGCTCACCCCAGTCGATGTCGCCGTCGATGCCGAGCTCGGTGGCCACGTCGATCCGCATCACGCCGTCGGGGAGGTCGGTCTCGATCTCGACGGCCTCCTCTTCGGGTGCCGCCGGCGCATCGGACGCGGCGGTCTCGGTGTTCTCGGTGGCTGCGCCGTCGCCACCGTCGTCAGCGGTGTCGTCGGTGTCGTCGGTGGCCTCCTCGCCCGCCGTGTCCTCACTGGTGTCGGCGGTCGACTCCTCGGCGGCGTCGGTCGCCTCGGACTCGGTGGCATCGGTGTCGGCACCGTCGTCGTCATCGTCGCCGCCGCACGCGGCGATCCCCAACGCCGCGACGAGCGGGAGGGCGGCCCAGCGCGAGCGCCGGCGGACCCTGCCGCGGTGATCGATCCGTGGTCGAGCTTGCATGTGTTCCCCCGTGGTGTGTGCTGATGGTGTTGCTGTTGTTGTGGTGGTGATGTGGTGGTGAGGTGATCGGTGGCGTGAGCGGTTGGTGATCGCAGGTCGCTGTCAGGTCGGTTGGCGGACGCCCGACCGGGCGATCGCCGCCGGGTCGGTGCCGAGGTACGAGGCGATGACGACGGCATCGGAGAGCACATCGTCGGGAGCGCCGGTGGCGATCACCTCGCCCTGGTCCATGGCGACGACGCGATCGGCGATGGTCCGCAGCAGGTTCATGTCGTGTTCGATCACGAGGAGCGAGGCGCCCATCTCGACCCGCATCCGTCGCAGCACCGGAGCGAGGGCCTCGACTTCGCGCTGGGCGATGCCGCTCGAGGGTTCGTCGAGCAGCACGACGGTGGGTCGGTGGGCGGCGACGCAGGCGAGGTCGACGATCCGCCGCGTGCCGGTGGACAGCTCGTGGATCTCCTTGTGGCGGTAGGCCTCGAGGCCCATCAGCTCGATCAGCTCCTCCACGCGGCGACGGACGCGACGCTCGCTGAGTCGCACGGTCGGCAGGTGCAGCGCGGCCGAGATCGGGTCCTTCGCGGTGACGATGCCCTCGAGCGACACGGCGACCGTCTCTTCGACCGTGAGCGACGGGAACAGCGCGGCGTCCTGGAAGCTGCGACCCAGCCCGCGACGCGCCCGGGCGCTGGCCGACATGCGGGTGACGTCGCGGTGGCCGAGGCGGATGCTCCCGGCGTCGGTGGGGACCGCCCCGCCGATGAGGTCGAACAGCGTGGTCTTGCCGGCGCCGTTCGGGCCGATGAAGCCGACGATCTCGTGAGGCGCCACCGAGAACGTGACGTCGCGGACCGCGGCGATGCCGCCGAAGCGGCGGGTGACGCCCTCGACGGTGAGGGTGGGTTCGGCGTCGGCTGCGATCTCGACGCCCGGTCCCGCCTCCGTGGGGACCCCTCCCACCTCGGGCACCGTCCGGTCCGGGTCGTGACCGTTGCCCGAGCCGTTGGTGATGGCGGGTGCCGCGCTGGCGTTCGTGTCGTCGTCCGCCACGAGCCCGCCGAGGAACACCGAACGCAGCAGGTCGTCGCGCTGCATCAGCTCTTCGGTGGGGCCGTGGAACCGGATGCGACCCCGCTCCATGAAGTACGCGGTGTGGGCCAGTTCGAGGGCCACGTTCACCGACTGTTCGACGAGGATCACCGTCACGCCGGTGGCGGCGATCTCGCGCACCATGGTGAGCAGGCGTTCGACCACCACCGGAGCCAGACCCAGCGACAGCTCGTCGATCATCAGCAACCGGGGCTGCAGCAGGTAGGCCATGCCGAGCGCCAGCATCTGCTGCTGACCCCCGGAGAGGTTCGCCGCTGGGTCGTCGAGTCGGGTCGACAGCTCGGGGAACTGCTCGAGGACCTTGGCGATCGCCTCGTCGGTGGAGGAGCCGTCGCGCCGTGTGAGCCAACCGGCGGCGTTGAGGTTCTCGCGCACGGTGAGTCCGGGGAACACGCCGTGCCCGCCCGGGATCTGGACCACGCCGAACCCGGCGATTTCGTTGGGGGGCGCGTGGGTGATGTCGCGCCCGTCGAAGATGACCGCGCCGCGGTCGGCGACGACGACCCCGGAGATCGCCTTGAGCAGCGTGGACTTGCCCGCACCGTTCGTGCCGAGCAACGCCACGATCTCGCCCTCGTCGACCTCGAAGTCGACGTCGTGCAGCACCTTGACGCCGGTGTACCCGACGTCGAGCCCGCGGCACAGCAGCAGCTTGACCTGACCCTTCGATCGCTGGTTGGCGACCTCGGCGCGGGCGAGCGCGGTGTTGCGGACCTGCTCGATGTCCTCACCGATCACGTTGCCCGCCGTGGCGATGACGAGGCCGCCGATGAGCAGCACCGGCGTCATCATCGCCATGCCGGTGCGAATCGACCAGGTGTCGGCGATCCACCCGATGAACGGCAGCATGATCAGGCCGGGCAGCGCCCACAGCGAGGCCATCGAGAACCCCATCGACCTGGAGCGGGGCGGGATCGCCAGCGATAGCGAGGCGAGGATGCCCGGACCGACGATCGCCAGGCACAGCGCGATCAGCACGTTGGAGGCGATCGCCACGCCGAGGTTCGGGGTGACGGCGAACACGAACGCCAGCGACGACGTGACGAAGGCGGTGACCGCCAGGAACCTGAGGATCAGGCCGGGGTCGCGGAAGGCCAGCTTGGTGGCGATGCGGGCGCCGATGATGAGCCCGATGATCTGGCCCGGCTCGGAGGTGGCGGCGACGATGCCGCGGGCCCGCTCGTCGAGGCCGTACGCCTCTTCGTAGAGCAGCGCGGCGAGCGCCGTGAAGCCGATCAACGACATCGCCAGGAACGGCATCGCCACGAAGATCCGCCGCAGCGTGTGGATCTTCCAGCACATCCGCCAGGCCTCGGCGTACGACGGCGGGGCCTCCTCGGTGTTGGCCGCCTCCTCGTCACCGCCGGCGAGCAGCCGCTCGTAACGACCGCGGATCGGTTCGCGCAGCCGCAGTCCGAGCACGACGAGGATCAGCGTCGGGACCACGAACACGAAGAACGGCGCCCGCCAGCCCCAGTAGAACGCCATCAGACCGGCGAGCAGCGGGCCGACGGTGGCGCCCACGGCGTTGGCCGCCCGGTGGAAGCTGTAGACCTTCGGTCGGTTGAGCGGGTGGAACCAGTCGGCGAGCAGCCCGTTGTGCGTCGGGTCGTTGACCGCCTTGCCGATGCCGGACCCCGAGCGGGCGACGCCGAGCAGCACGATCGTGGTGGCGACGCCGGTCATGAACGAGAAACACG
The DNA here is from genome assembly GCA_964350535.1 of uncultured Ilumatobacteraceae bacterium. Classification (GTDB taxonomy): domain Bacteria; phylum Actinomycetota; class Acidimicrobiia; order Acidimicrobiales; family Ilumatobacteraceae; genus CAYGLH01. Next base: position 3,553 of record CAYGLH010000080.1, on the reverse strand, counting down.
CCCACGCCGTGGCGCCGATCAGCGCGATGCGCACGCGCGGGTAGCGGTCGGCGAGGCCGGCGATCGGCACCTGCAACGCCAGCGCGGCGGCGAGGACGAAGGCGATGAGCGTCAGCAGCCCGGCGTACCCGAGGCCGAAGTGGTCGCGGATCTCGGGGGAGAGGATGGCGAACGCGGTGCGGTCGAGCTCGTCGACGGCGTTGAGGCCGAAGAGGATGAGCAGGGCGAAGATCGGTCCGTCGCCGGCGATGCTGCGCAGGTAGCGCATCGGCCGCCACCAGGGCACGTGGCCGGGCGTGGGTTCGGTCATACGCGCACCTCGGGGCTCAGGTCGTCGGGGTCGACTCGCGGCGTGTCGTCGTCGGGGGGCGGTCCGTGCCCGTCGGCATCGGTCGCGTCGATCGAGTCGGCGAACTCGAGCACGTCGTCGCCGAGGTCCTCCTCGACGATGCCCCTCGCCTTGCCGACCTTGCGCAGCACCAGGTCGCGCAGGTCGGCCCACAGGCCGGCGAGGCCGCCGGGCGCGACCAGCAACACGATGAGGACGCCGACCCCGCTGGCGAACAGCCGCCAGGCGCCCTGCAGCCAGAAGAACGTGCCGTTCCAGTACAGCGCGCCGAGGAACCCCCCGAGGATCGAGCCGAGCCCGCCGACGACGGCGGCGGCGAACACGTTGATGCTGAACGCCGCGTCGTCGACGATGAACGACTGCTGGTGGTGGGTGATCATCGCGCCGGCCATCGCCGCCAGGAACCCGGAGATGGCGAACGCCGTGAGCTTCGCCCGCACCGGGCTGATGCCGTAGGCCTCGGCGCCCTTCTCGTTGTCGCGCATCGCGATGAGCACGCGCCCGGTGCGGCTCTTGCGGATGCCGCGGAAGGCGACGAACGCCACGAGCATGGTGACGAGGCACACGAAGTAGACCCCGCGCGACGAGGTCCAGTCGATCACGCCGAAGATCGGATTGCGCTCGACGCGCTGGTCGGGCACCCAGTCGAAGAAGCGCGGATTGAGGAAGAACTGGCTGACGGTGATGCTGAACGCGAGCGTGGTGACGGCGAGGTAGGTGCCCTTCAACCGGAGCGCCGGGATGCCGACGACGAGTGAGACGATCGCCCCGACGACGCCGGCGGCGAGGGTGGCGAGCACGATGTCCCAGTTCCACCGCAACGTGAGCCACGCCGCCGCGGCGCCGCCGACGCTGGCGAACGCCATCTGGCCGAGCGACAGCTGACCGGCCCAGCCGGTGAGCACGCCGAGCGACAGGAAGATGATGGTGAAGAGGAAGATCAACGCCATCCGCACGGTGACGGTGGTGTCGAACCAACTCATGTAGGGCAGCCAGACGAGGATCCCGAGGAAGAGCAGCCCGCCGACGACCCGCGCCACCTTGATCAGCGGGATCCGGGCGAACACCGCCGGCATCGGCCGGGTGTCGCCGGACTGCGTCCACGACGCCGCGTCCTCCTCCGAGCGGACGCCACGGGTGCGGCGCAACAACAGGCCGGCCACGATCACGATGCCGGTGACGGCACCCATCTTGGCCTCGGCCTCGACGGCCTGGCTGTTCCAGACGATGCCTTCCTGCAGGACGCCGAGCGCGACCGACGTGGTGAGGATGGTGGGGAGGTGCGACATCCGGCCGAGGGTGAGGGCGGCGAGCGAGCGCAGCAGGAGCAGCAGCCCGAGGCCGCCCCCGATCGGCAGCCCGTAGATGCCGGCGCGCAGGAACAGCGCCAGGAAGGCGAGCATGGTGGCGATCGACCACACGACGGTCTGCAGGCCCTTGACCGGGATGCCGAGCAGGCCGGCGCGGGTGGGGAGCTCGGCCGCTGCCCGGATGGCGATCCCGAGTCGGGTGAATCGGAGCAGCGCGCCGACCAGCCCGAGGGCGATCGGGGCGACGATCAGCGCCACGACGTGGTCGGCGCTGAACACCCGGGATCCGATCTCGAACTCCCAGCCGAACGGTGCGTCGATTCGTTGCGACTGGACCGTGGCGTCCCACCACCGCGGCAGCAGGAGGGCGAACACACCGAGCAGCTGGGCCACCCCGATGGTGGCGACGGTGACGATCAGGCGGGGTGCGTCGAAGAAGCGGCGGATGATCAGGAACTCAGCGGCGATGCCGACGACGCAGGCGGCGACGAGCCCGGTGAAGAACGACAGGTACCACGACAGCCCCGACTCCACGATCAGCAGCACGGCGAGGACGGCGGGGAGCAGGCCGAGCTCGCCGGCGGAGAAGTTGAGGACCCGGTTGGCGCGGTACACGAGGTACATGCCGAGCGACACGAGGCTCGTGATCAACCCCAGCACGACGCCGGCGACGATCGCTCCGGCCGGTGCCGGGAAGAGGAGTTGTTGGACGACGATGAGCGCGATCGGCCAGGTGACCCAGCCTGCGCGGTCCCACACGGAACCGAGTCGATTCATCCCCCAGATGCCCCCTCGGTCGACGATTGTCGTGATCGACGGCCCAATATTGACAGATTGTCACCAGCCGCGCGCCATCGTGCGCGACGCAACTTCGAGCGTGTCGGGCGCGCACGATCGGGGGGTGGTGGGCGCGGCTGGTGACGGACGGGGCGGGGGCGCCCCGGCGATCTGGTCGGGTGATCAGCTCGTCTGCGTGCCGACCCGGAGGTCCTTGAACGCGACGTCGCGATCGACCGCCGGCTCGCGGGGCAGACCGAGCACGCGGTCGCCGATGATGTTGCGCTGGATCTCGTCGGTGCCGCCGGCGATGTTCGACGAGAAGCTCGAGATCACCTGGCGTTGGAGCTCGGCGCCGGCGCCGCCATCGGCGTCGTCCCACGCCACCGATCCCGGCCCGGCGATCTCGAGCGCGAACTCGCGCATCTTGCGGGCGATGATCGCGCCGTACAGCTTGCCGAGCGAGCCGCCGGGTCCCGGGGTCTTGCCGGCCTTCATCTCGTCGCGGGTGCGCAACGCGATCAGTGCCTTGGTCGTCTCCATCTCGTAGATCTGCATCAGCTCGTCGCGCACGACCGGGTCGTCGAGCTTGCCGGCGCGCTCGGCCACCTTGCGGAGCATCGAGTACGTGGGCTGGCTGATCTTGCCGGTGCCACCCGAGCCGATGGCGACGCGCTCGTACATGAGCATCGCGGTGGCCATCCGCCACCCGTTGTTCTTCTCGCCGAGCAGCCAGTCCTTGGGGATCCGGACGTCGGTGAAGAACACCTCGTTGAAGTGGCTGCCGCCGTCGATCTGGTGGATCGGCCGGATCTCGACGCCGGGTGCCTTCATGTCGAGGATGAACATCGAGATGCCGGCGTGCTTGGGCTGCTCGGGGTCGGTGCGGGCGATGATGATGCCGTAGTCGCTCTCGTGGGCGAGCGTCGTCCAGACCTTCTGGCCGTCGAGGACCCACTCGTCCCCGTCCCGCACCGCCTTGGTCTGCAGGCTCGCCACGTCGGATCCGGCACCCGGCTCCGAGAACATCTGGCACCACAGTGTCACCGCCGCGATGTTGTCGGGCATGTAGGCGCGCTTCTGCTCGTCGGTACCGAACTCGTCGAGCACGGGCAGG
>CAYGLH010000079.1:3197-11760 GCA_964350535.1 uncultured Ilumatobacteraceae bacterium | reverse complement strand
GCGTGGGCGAGGCGGCCGACCGTCTCAACTACCAGCCGGACCCCGCGGCGGCACGGCTCGCCGCGGGCGCCACCGCGACGCTCCTCGTGATGGTTCCGGGCACCAGCTCGTGGTACTTCGGTCAAGTCATCGCCGGGGCCGAGGCGGTGGCGGCGGAGGCCAGCTTCGACTTCCTGGTCATCGGCGTGCGGTCGCTCGCCGAGCGCGATCGCCTGCTCGATGAGGCGTACCACCTCGAGCGACGGACCGACGGCGTGCTCGTCGTCAACATCGCCGTCGGCGACGACCAGGCGGCCTCGCTGGCGCGTCGCAACGTCGGGTTGGCGACCATCGGGACGCAGGTGCCCGGCCCCCCGGCGGTGCAGGTCGACGACGAGGCGGTCGGACGCCTCGCCGCCGAACACCTCGTCGAGCTCGGTCACCGGCGCATCGGTCTGATCGGCGGCAGCATCGACGACCCGTTGAGCTTCGACGTTCCCGCCCTCCGGCGGCGCGGCTTCGGATCGGTGCTCGGCGACCGTGGCCTCGACCTCGATCCGTCGTTCCACGTCCCGGGCAACTTCAGCGTCGACGGCGGGCGCGAGGCGATGTCGCGGCTGCTCGACCTCGAGGAGCCGCCGACCGCCGTCTTCGCGATGTCCGACGAGATGGCCTTCGGCGGCCTGATGGAGCTGACCGCTCGTGGGCTCCGACCGGGCGTCGACATCTCCCTGATGGGAGTGGACGACCACGAGTTCGCCCGCGTCGTGTCGCTGACGTCGATCCGTCAGCAGGTCGAGCTGCAGGGGGCCCTCGCCACGCGGGCACTGCTGGCGGCGATCCGCGGGCTGCGCGGGGGAGAGCAGCCGCCGACGGACGAACCGATCAGGTCACCGATCGGCCTGGTCGTCCGCGCGACGACCGGCCCGCAGTTCCTCGGTGCGCACAGCTGACCACGCCGCATACTCGTCGGCGAAGCCGAGCAGCAGCAAGGGGAGGACCGACGCGCTGAACACCCCGGCGGCCGGGATGGCCACCAGCAGGAACAACACGTACACGGTGGAGAGCGAGGCGGCGCCGAGCCGCCACAGCATGACGCGCTCGACGTCGGGCCGGTTGAGGACGAGTGCCCCGCCGAACGCGAACCCGCTCGACGCGCCGAGCAACGGGTCGATCAGCCCGACGCTCAAGGCGATCAGCACGAGCAGGCCCATCGCCTGCAGCACGCGCCGTGGTGCCTGCGGGTTGCGCGAGATGAACCCCAGCGCGATGAACACGAACGGCACCATCGCGGCGCCGAGTGCGACGAGCGAGCCATCGACCTCGTTGGCGTCGCTGCCGTCGTCGGCGAACGCCGCGGCGTAGCTGAGGGTGCTGAACATCATCAGCACCGTCGCCACGCCGATGGCGATCCAGTTGCGGCGGCGCAGCTCGTCGATCGAGCCGCCCTTCGGTGCGGGCGTGGTCAACCGCGTGCCCCGCTCAGCCCTTCACGCTGCCGGCGGTGAGGCCGCGCACGAAGAACCGCTGGAGCGCGAAGAACACGATCAGCGGAAGGATCATGGTGACGAACGCCGCGGCCGGGAGCAGGTTGAGCGCCCCTTCGCCGCGTCCCGCGAGGTCGGCCAGCTCGACGGTCAGCACACGCACCTCGGGTTCGATGCCGAGGAACACGAGTGCCACCAGGTAGTCGTTCCACGTCCAGAGGAACTGGAAGATGGCGAACGCCGCGAGCACGGGCACCGACAGCGGGATCATCAACCGGGTGAAGATCGAGAAGTGCGATGCCCCGTCGATCTTCGCCGACTCGATCATCGACGACGGCAACGATCCCATGTAGTTGCGCAACAGGTACACGGCCAGCGGCATGCCGAACCCGGCATGGGCGAGCCAGACGCCCGGGTAGGTGCCGTTGAGCTGCACGTTGTCGTTGGTGTAGATCCGCAGGATCGGGATCAGCGCCATCTGCAGCGGCACGACCATGAGCCCGACGACGCACACGAAGAGGAAGTTGCGCCCCGGGAAGTCCATCCACGCGAACGCATAGGCGGCGAACGCGGCGATCGTGATCGGGATGATGACGGAGGGCACGCTGACCGCCACCGTGTTGGCGAAGGCGTTGGAGAAGCCCTCGTCGAGCACCTCGCGGTAGTTGCCGAGCGTCCACAAGCTCGCGTCGAACGGGTTGGAGAACACCGTCCACCAGCCCTCGGTGCGGATGTCGCCGGGATCGCGGAACGAGTTGATCAGCAGGCCGAGCGTCGGGATCAGCCACAGCAGGGTGATCAGGCCGAGCGTCAGGTAGATCGGCAGCTTGGCCCGGGTGCCGCCGGTGACGCCGCTCATCGCTGCGCCTCCTCCGCACGGAAGCGGCGTATGTTCAGCAGCAGGATCGGCGTGACCGCGATGAACAACACCACCGCGAGTGCGGCGCCGACACCGTTGTTGCGGTTGGTGAAGAACTCCTGCACCATCTGCTGCGCGATCACCTGGGTGTCGTCACGCCCGCCCGTCATCACCCACACGATGTCGAACACCTTCCACACCGTGATCAGCACCGTGGTCCAGACGACGACGATGGTGGAGGCGATGGTGGGGATCACGATCTTGCGGAACACCTGCCACTCGGTGGCGCCGTCGATGCGCGCCGCCTCGAGCAGCTCGTCGGGGACCCCTTTGATCGCCGAGGACAACACGACCATCGAGAACCCGGTCTGCAGCCAGATCAGGATGACCATCAGGTAGAGGTTGTTCCAGGGCTTCTGGGCGAGCCACTCGACGGGATCGTTGCCCAGCCCGGTCCAGATGCCGTTGAGCAGGCCGATCTGCTCGCCGAAGCCCTCCGGCCGGAAGTTGTAGATGAAGTAGAAGACGACCGAGGCGCCGACGAAGGAGATCGCCATCGGCATGAAGATCAGCGACTTGGCGGTGCTCTCCGTGCGGCGTCCGATCTTGTCGGCCAGCGTGGCGAAGCCGAGCCCCACCGCCACCGCCGCGGCGGGCACGACCAGCGCCCAGACGATCGAGTTGCGGATGCCGATCTGGTACTGCGATTCGGTGAACACCCGCTCGAAGTTGTCGAACCCGACCCATTCGCTGCTGTCGGCGTTCTGGAAGCTGAGCACGAGCGTGTTGATCGCCGGGTACACGAGGTAGAAGGCCAGCAGGGCGATCGCCGGTCCGACGAACACGACTGGCCGGAGGGCGTTGCTCGCCCGGCGGGGGAGCGCCGACACCAGCCGGTCGAACGCCCAATACAGCGAGAGGACGCCGATCGAGGCGATGAGGATGGCGACGACGACCTGGAGCGCCTTGTTGGCCTCGTCGTCCTTGAGGAACCCGAACGCCAACCACGTGAGGATCCCGACGACGACGATCGTGGCGATCGCCCCGCCGACCTCGACCGGCGTGGCGCGGTCCTCGGACTCGCCGGGAGGGATCGGGTGGTCCCCGGCCTCGTGATCCGGTGTCCCGTCGACGTCTGCAGCGATCGGCGGCGTGCTCGTCATCTCCGTACCCCCTCAGGTGTTGCGACGGGACGCTCCCGTCCGACTGTAGGTCACACAGAGGGGGCGGCCGGACGACCGCCCCCTCTGCAGTTGTTCATCGGTCGAGATCGACCGTGGTGCCGTGTGTCAGGACGGCCAGCTGGACTCGACCTGGGTGGTCACGTCCGCCGTCGAGGCGCCGCGGGCCCAGTCGACCATCGCCGTCCAGAACGACCCCTGACCGACCGCGGGCGGCATGAGGTCGGAGCCGTCGAAGGCGAAGGTGTTGCTGGCCAGTGCGTCGGTGACCGTCGCCGCCCAACTCTTGGCGTTGTCGGTCTCGTAGCAGTTGACGTCGGTGTTGGCGTTGCCGGGCAGGCGTTCCACCCCGGCCACGCCGTGGCCGCCGTACTCCGAGACGCCGCCACCGCCGGGCGAGGCGAGCACGCACTGCCAGGTCGGCGAGATCCAGTCCTTGACCACCGCGACGTTCTCGGGCGAGCCGTCGAACACGATCAGCGTGTCGCCACCGCCGAGCGCCCCGCCGTTGCCGTCGATCGTCGGGAACGGGAAGGTCGAGATCTCGGCCTCCTCGCCGTCCTCGAAGTTCGGCTGGTCGGCGAACACGTTGGCGATGAACGAACCCTGCTTGAGCATCAGGCAGCCGGGCGGATCGGCGAAGAGCGGGCCGGGCGAGTCGTTGAAGTTCACGCCGGGCACGTTCTCGGCGCCGCCGAGCACGAAGTCGTCGGCCTTGAAGATCTCGCCGAACGTGTCGAACGCCGCCTGCACCTGCTCGTCGTCGAACGGGATCTCGTGGTTGTACCACTGCTGGTAGACGTCGATCCCGGCCTGGCGGAGCATGATGTCCTCGATCCAGTCGGTACCGGGCCAGCCGGTGGCGCCGCCGGACTCGAAGCCGAAGCACCACGGGGTCATGCCGTCGTCGACGATCTGCTGCGACAACGCGACGAGCTCTTCGTAGGTCTCGGGGATCTCGTAGCCGTTCTCCTCGAACGTCGGCTGGTGGTAGAAGACGATCGACTTGAAGTTCGGGAACCAGGGGATCCCGTAGTGCATGCCGTCCTCGCACAGACCGAGGGTCATCCAGTACTCCGAGTGGACGGCCTCAATCTGGGCGAGGTCGAGGCCCATGTCCTCGAGCGACACGAGTGCGCCCTGATCGGCGAACTCGCAGATCGTGGCCGGCTGCGGCGTGAACGCCATCTCGGGCGGGTCGCCGCCGTCGACGCGGATCCGCAGCTGCGACTCGAAGTCGTCGGAGCCGGTGAAGCTGATGTCGCTCCCGCTGTTCTCGTTGTAGACGTCGATGAAGCCCGAGAGCGCGTCGCCCTCCACGCCGGTCGGCGCACCGAACAGCGTGAACGACGCCCCGCTCGCGTCGCCGCCACCCGAGTCGCCACTGTCGCCACTGTCGCCCGAGTCGTCACCGCCGCCGGTGTCGTCGGTCGCCTCGTCGCCGGCGTCGGCTTCGGTGTCGTCGCTACCGCCGTCGTCTCCGCTGTCGTCGTCGTCACCGCACGCCGTGGCGATCAGGCCGAGCGCGGCGAACGAAGCGACGAACACGGTCGTTCGAGTCCTTCGCATGTTGTACTCCCCCTCCAGAACGTGGTCCCCCCTCGTCCGGCTGGAGTGTTCGAACGAGGCGCACTCACTTGTGTAAGCGCTTACAGCGTAGAAGTCGGCGAGGCGCCGCGTCAATGGTCCGCGAGCGGGAGCTCGTCGTCGACGATGTCGTCGTCGCCCGGGTGCACGACCCGTTCGGGCGGGCGATGACGGAGCACGTGTTCGAGATAGTCGGCGAGGGCCTCGTCGTTCGGGACCCACCGCTCATGCCGCTTCGAGAGCAGGTACCGGTGTTCCAGCACCTCGTGGAAGAGCTCGGCCGGCTCGAGCTGGGAGCGCAGCTCGCGGGGCACGGCGTTGATCAGCGGTTCGTACACGTCGGCGAGCCACCGCGCCGTGGCCACCGCGCGCGGCACGGTCTGGTGGGCCTCGCCCTCCATCCAGGCCCGGTGCTGGTCGATGTCGGCGAGCAGGCGCCGGGCTTGGTTCTCCTGCACGGCGAGGCCGGTGCGGTCGCGCAGCTCGCGGGCGTGGTGTCCCTCCTCGATGAGGACCGGGGTGAACGACAGCGATCGATCGTCGCGGTTCACCGCGAGCTCTTCGACGTCGAACCCGAGCTCGTTGATGCGACGGATGCGTTCGTCGATCCGCCAACGCTCGGACACGTCGAAGTCGTCGGTGCGGGTCAGCTCGCTCCACAGCTCGTCGTAGCGCGCCTGCAACTCGTCGACGACGGCGATCGGGTCGACGTCGGCGGCGACCCGGCCGCGGGCCTGCAGTTCGTAGAGGCCACCGACGATGTTCTCCACGGCGATGTCGACGTCGTGGCGCCGCATCCCGTCACCGATGGTGGGGTGGCGCTCGCTCGTCTCGGCGTCGACCAGATAGGCCATCACCGCACCGGCATCGCGTCGCCAGAGGATGTTCGACAACGAGCAGTCCCCCCAGAAGACCCCTTCGAGGTGGAGCCGCACGAGCAGCACGACGCTGGCGTCCATCATGCGGTCGCCACGAATCGGGCCTTCGCGTCCGAACACGTACCAATACGGGAGCGAGTAATCGAGGTAGCGCGTCACCAGCACGGCCTCGTCCGGCCCGGGGGCGTCGGCCACCACGGCCACCGGCTCGACGACGGGCAGGTTGTCCTCGCGCAGTGAGCGCAGCACGCGGTACTCGCGGCGGGCGAGCGAGTTGGACGTCGCCTTCAGGGCGTACACCCGTCGGTTCAGCTCCACGAACCGCACGATGTGGCGGCTCGTGCCGTGCGCCCGCTTGACGAACAGGTCGTCGCTCCACGCGACGAGCGGTTGTTCCCAGGGCAGGTCGAGCAGGTCGGGCGCGCCCTGGCTGGCGACGATCTCCACGACCCCCATCGTGCCCCATCGGGCCGATGTCGGCGCGCGGTCAGGTCGGTCGGACCCAGATCGCGGTGTCGGGCGGCAGTCGGCGCGCGGTCAGGTCGGTCGGATCCAGATCGCGGTGTCGGGTGGCAATTGGGAGCCCTGCAGCGGTCCGGATGCCAGGACCACCTCTCCCTCCGGCAGGTCGACCGGTGCGTCGCCCATGTTGGTCACGCAGGTCGCCCCCGAGGCCCGGCGCAGCACGAGGACGTCGCCGATCACGTCGACGTCGAGTTCGGGTCCCGAGCCGAACAGCGCTCGGCGGGCGGCGATCGCCTCGCGGTACAGCTCGAGCGGCGAGTCGGGAACGCCGAGTTGCGACGCCACCGACAGCGCGCCGAACGTCGCCGGCTGAGGGATCCAGGTGCCGTTCGATCCGAACCCGAACGACGGCGGATCGGCGGTCCACGGGATCGGGACCCGACAGCCGTCGCGACCGCGGATGGAGTGGCCGGAGGCTTCCCACGTCGGGTCCTGCAGGGCCGAGTCGGGGAGGTCGGCGACCTCCGGCAAGGCCAGTTCGTCGCCCTGGTACACGTAGGCCGCGCCGGGCAGCGCGAGCACCACCATCGCCGCGGCGCGGGCCCGGGCTCGTCCCCGCTCGAGGTCCAGGTCGGCCGGCTGACGCCCGGCGAGCCACTCGTCGAGGTCGGTGCCGGCGGGCAGTCCGTAGCGAGTGGCGTGGCGCACCACGTCGTGGTTCGACAACGTCCACGTCGGGCTGCCGCCGATGTCGCGCAGGTTGGCGACGGTGGCGGCGCACACGTCGCCGAAGGCGGTGGCGCTCCACGGCGCCTCGGTGAGGTCGAAGTCGAACGCCTGGTGGTACTCGTCGGCGCGCAGGTAGAGCGGTCGCCGGTCGGGCTGGACCCAGGCCTCGGCGACGAGGATCGCGCCGTCGTACTCGTCGACGATCCGGCGCCAGCGGCGGACGATCTCGTGGAGCCCGTCGCGGTCCCAGTACGGATGGTCGTCGACCGGTTCGCCGTGGGCGCTCGGCGAGCGGCCGTCGAGATCGGGGAAGGCCGGGTCCTTGACCAGTCCGTGGGCGACGTCGACACGGAACCCCGCCGCGCCGCGGTCGAGCCAGAAGCGCAGGACGTCGTCGAACTCGTCGGCGACCTCGGGGTTGGTCCAGTTCAGGTCGGGTTGGGAGGTATCGAAGATGTGCAGGTACCACTCGCCGTCGTCCACGCGACTCCACGCCGACCCGCCGAACCGGGACGGCCAGTCGGTCGGTGGCAGGTCGCCGTTCGACCCGCGCCCGGGCCGGAAGTGGTAGCGGCTGCGGGCCGCCGATCCCGGTGGCGAGGCGAGCGCCGCGCGGAACCACTCGTGTTCGGACGACGTGTGGTTCGGCACGAGGTCGACGAGGACGCGGATGCCGTGCTCTGCCGCCGCGGCGATGAACGCGGTCGCCTCGTCGAGCGTGCCGAAGCGCGGGTCGATGTCGCGGTAGTCGGCGACGTCGTAGCCCCCGTCGGCGAGCGGCGAGACGTACCACGGGTTGATCCAGATCGCCTCGACCCCGAGGTCGCGCAGGTACGGAAGCCGGCTGGCGAGCCCGGCGATGTCGCCCTCGCCGTCGCCGTTGGCGTCGGCGAACGACCGCAGGTACACCTGGTAGAAGACGGCGTTGCGCCACCAGTCGGGATCAGTCATGCACCAAAGCTCCTTGTCGTCGCCGGCGCGGCCCGGGCGGCGGGACCAGCCAGTGCGGCCTGCGTGGCCGGGGAACGCCTCATGTCGTGGAGGTCGTGATGGGGATGCGAGCGAGCGGAGCGCCAGCGCAGGGAGTGGCCACACGCGGCCTGCGTGGCCGGGGAACGCTTCATGTCGTGTAGTCGGCGTTGAAGCGGACGTAGGTGTCGCTCAGATCGCAGCCGTACACGGTCGCTTCGCCGCGATCGATGCGGAGGTCGATGTCGATCACGACGTGATCGCCCTTCATGTAGCTCGAGAGCGCGGCGAGCTCATCGTCACCGAGGAGGTCGGGGTACACCTCCGTGTCGCCGAACCGGATCACGACGCGCGTCTGGTCGATGTCGGTGTCGTCGCTGCACTTGCCGATCGCCATCGCCACCCTGCCCCAGTTGGGGTCGCCCCCGT
>CAYGLH010000079.1:0-3187 GCA_964350535.1 uncultured Ilumatobacteraceae bacterium | reverse complement strand
GTGGACCGCGGTCTTCACGAGCGGCGAGTTGACCACGGCCTTGCCGACGCGCTTGGCCTGGGCGTCGTCGCGCCCACCGCTCACCCGGATCTCGAGCAACGAGTTGGCGCCCTCGCCGTCGCGGGCGATCTGCTTGGTGAGGTCGAGCGCCACGGCGTACAGCGCCCGCTCGAGCGCCGCCGGCGCGACCGTCCCGGCCGCGCCCGACGCGAGGCAGATCGACGTGTCGCTCGTCGAGGTGTCCGTGTCGATGCTGACGCAGTTGAAGGTGCGATCGACGACACGGCGGTAGATCTCGTCGAGCGCCGCTGGTGCGATCTCGGCATCGGTGAAGAGCAGCGAGATGTGTGTCGCCATGTCGGGCTCGATCATCCCGACCCCCTTGGCGATGCCGACCACCCGAGCGGACGAGCCGTCGACGTCGGCGGCGGCCACCTTCGGTGTGGTGTCGGTCGTCATCATCCCGCGCGCCGCGGCGGTGGCGTCGTCGGAGGGGAGCGGCGTCGGCACGGCGGCAATACCGGCGTCGATCCGGCTCATCGGGTAGCGACGGCCGATCACCCCGGTCGATGCGACGAGGACGTCGGATGCGCCGCACCCGAGGCGCCCGGCCACTCCCTCGACCAGGCGCCGAGCGTCGCGGTCACCGTCGGGCCCGGTGGCGACGTTGGCGTTCTTCGACACGACCACGACCGCTTGCGCCATCCCGTCGGCGAGGTGCTCGCGCGAGACGGTCACACTCGGACCGACGAAGCGACTCCTCGTGAAGAGCCCGGAGGCCGAGACGGGTCGGTCGGCGGCGACGACGACGAAGTCGTCCGTGTCGTCCTTGACGCCGACGTTCGCCACGTAGCAGCGGAAGCCGCGGGGGAGATGCACCGCAGGGACGCTATTGGCTCGCGTCGTCGGCCGAGAAGATCTCGACGAGCCGATCGAGCGTTGCCTCCATCGACGCCGTGTTGCGTTGCGGCGTCTTCATCAGCTTCAGCACGAACGGCCCCTTCGACGGCCGCCAGTCGAACTCCTCGGTGACCATCGTGCCGCCCTCCGCATCCTCCAGGCGGTACCGCCAGATGTGGCCGCCCATGTGCCGCCACGCGATCAGCGACGGCTCCTCGAACTCGACGACCTCGTTGGTCATCTTGTACGGCACACCCCACTTCATGCTCATGCCGAACTTGGCGCCGAGCGACAACCGGTCGGGGGCGGCGTCGTCGGCCTGCTTCACCGTGCCCGAGCCGTCGAACTCGGTATGGCGGCGTGGGTCGGCGAGCATGTCGAAGATCGCCTGGCGCGATCCCGGGACGAGCCGGCTGACCCGTTCGACCCGGTCGGGTGCTGCATCGTCGGTGGCCGAGGCGTCGTCGCTCATCGCCCCATCGTGGCAGAGTCCGCGCCGGGCGCGGTGCTCAGGCTTCGCTGACGATCTGGGTCAACAGTTCCTTGTCGACCGCGCCCGCGAGCGACTCGACGCTGCCGTCGGTCTTGACGATCGCCATCGCCGGTTGGAACGACACGCCGAAACGCTCGTACACCACGCCAGGGTCGTCGCTGATCTGCGGGAAGGTCAGCCCGTGGCGATCGATGAAGTCCTGGAAGTCGGCGTCGCTGCCCGTCCAGGCGACACCGACGAAGTTGACCGAGTCTGCGAACTCGACGGCGACCTCCTCGACCGAGGAGGCTTCACGGTTGCAGATCGTTCAAGTGGGCGCCCAGAACCAGAACAGGGTGGGCTTGTCGGCGAGGGTGGCGGCGTCGAGCTCGCCGCCGCCGACGGTCGGCGCGGTGAACTGCAGTGCGGCCGGCACGGTGGCCGCGTCGGTGGCCGTGCCGTCGCCCCCTGCGGACGACTCGGCCCCCTCCACCGCACTGTCGGTCGGGGTGTCGGTCGGGGTGTCCCCTGCGCTGTCTGCGGCGGCCGGCGCGGCGGCCGGTGTCGCCACCGCCGACGAGTCGTCGGAGCCGGAACCACACGCGCCCAGCACCAGGGTGGCGGCACACGCCGCGGCGAGGAGTCGACGGGGAGTCACGCCCACCGACGATACGTCTCATGATCGCGACTCCGCGGGCGGGCGGAGCACGTTTCGCATCCGTTCACCGTTGCCCGCCGGACCGCTCGCGGACGAGCGCTCGTAGGCTCGCAGGCCGATGAAGACCCGGACCCTGTTGCTGCTCTCGGTCGCGACGGCGTTGATGATCCTCCTTGCCGGTGGTGTCTTCCTGCTGCAGTTGGCCGGACAGGACGATGCGGTCGATGTGCTGGCCGCCGGCGACGGCGCGACGATCGGCGATCTCGAGCTCACGGTGCTCACCGCGAGCGAGGACGGCGGCGTGATGTCGCTCGCCGTCGAGATCGGCGGTGTCGACGACGCCGACGGGGTGCGCAGCATCCGGCTGGTCACGGGCGATCGCCGCCTCGAGCCGGTGGCGGCTCCCGCCGACGGGCGGTGCGTCACCGTCACGGTGGAGGTGCAGCGCTGCAACATCGACTTCGACGTCAGCGCGGTCGACTCGTCGAGCCGCGTGCTCGTCGTGCGGCGCGGCGACGAGCAGGTGAACTGGCGCCTCGACTGAGGGCCCCGGTGGACGGTGCGTTGCCGGCTGGTAGCGGCGCCACCACGTTCCCCGGTCGGCCCGGGCGACACCGCCGCCGCAGGCGAGGAAGTGACGCTACGGTGACCGTGTGACCGATCACTTCGACCTCGTCATCATCGGTGGAGGCCCCGGGGGCTACTCGGCAGCCTTGTACGGCGCCTCGGCGGGCCTCAACGTGGCCATGATCGAGAAGGATGCCCTCGGCGGGACCTGCCTCAACCGGGGCTGCATCCCGGCCAAGGCGTTCCTCGAGACCGCCGCCGTCAAGCGCCACGTCGACCACTCGAGCGACTTCGGCATCGAGAGCGGCGAGGCGAAGGTGGAGTTCGCCCGCACCCAGGAGCGCAAGCAGGGAATCGTCACCGGCCTCGTCAACGGGATCGCGGCGATGTGCAAGGGCCGCAAGGTCGAGGTGTTCAACGGCGTCGGCTCGCTCGGCGCCGATCGCACGGTCACCGTGCAGATGAACGAGGGCGCGACCGAGACGATCACCGGCACGAACGTGCTGCTGGCGACCGGCTCGGTGCCCCGCCTCATCCCGAACTTCGAGCGTGGCGGTTCGATCATGACGAGCGACGAGGTGCTCGACCTC